>JAJZUH010000179.1 GCA_021847165.1 Pseudomonadota bacterium | reverse complement strand
GTGCGCGAGGCCGAGGTGATCATCGACTCCGGCGTCAACGAATTCATCCACTGGATGGAATCCCGCGAGGTGGTTCCGACGATCCGCGCGTTGCGCGATCATGCGGAACGGCAGCGCCGCAGCGAAATGGAAAAGGCCATGCGCATGCTGGCCAAAGGTGAAAGCCCGGAGAAAGTGCTGGAACTCCTGAGCGCATCGCTCACCAATAAATTCCTGCACGCGCCGACCCAGGCGTTGAATCATGCACAGGCGAACGAGCGCGAAGCGATCCTGGAAGCGGTACACCGCATCTACCACCTGCACTCCCCCGAATGAAACCGAGCATCGCATCCAAACTCGCCCAACTCAGTGAGCGGTTGGACGAGGTCAACCGCTTGCTCAGCAGCGAAGATGCCACGCGCGACATGGAAGCCTTTCGCAAGCTGAACCGCGAACGTGCCGAGATCGAGCCGGTGGTTGGGCTGTACCACGCCTGGCAGGCCTGCGCGGCGGACATCGCCACGGCGCAGGAAATGGCCGGCGATCCGGAAATGCGCGAATTTGCCGACGCGGAGATCAAGGCCGGGCGCGAGCGTCTGGAGCAGCTGGAAGTCGAGTTGCAGAAGCAACTGCTGCCCAAGGATCCCAACGATGAGCGCAACGTGTTCCTCGAAGTGCGGGCCGGTACAGGGGGGGACGAGGCGGCGATCTTCGCCGGCGACATCTTCCGCATGTATGTACGCTTTGCCGAACGCAGGCGCTGGCAGGTCGAGATCATCTCCGAGAGCCCCGGCGAGATGGGCGGCTACAAGGAAGTCATCGCCAGGATCATCGGCCAGGGCGCCTATTCGGTGCTGAAATTCGAGTCCGGCGCGCATCGCGTGCAGCGGGTTCCTGCCACCGAAACGCAGGGCCGTATCCACACCTCTGCCTGCACCGTCGCCATCCTGCCGGAGGCGGACGAAGTGGGTGAAGTGGAACTCAATCCCGCTGACCTGCGCATCGATACCTTCCGCGCCAGCGGTGCGGGCGGGCAGCATATCAACAAGACCGACTCCGCCGTGCGCATCACGCACCTTCCCAGCGGGACGGTGGTCGAATGCCAGGATGGGCGTTCGCAGCACCAGAACAAGGCGCAGGCCATGCGCGTGCTGGCGGCGCGCATCAAGGACCGGCAGGAGCAGGAAGCGCACAGCAAGATCGCCGCCGAACGCAAATCGCTGGTGGGCAGCGGCGACCGTTCCGAACGCATCCGCACCTACAATTTCCCGCAGGGTCGCGTGACCGACCATCGCATCAACCTCACGCTGTACAAGATGGACCAGATCATGGACGGCGACATCGGCGAGCTCACCAATGCGCTGATGGCGGAGCATCAGGCAGAACAACTGGCCGCCCTGGCGGAAGAGAGCTGATGCCTTGCGCAGCATCCAGGACATACTGCAGTCCGATGTTCCGAACCTGAATACAACGCTGGACCTGGGTGCGGCGACGGCGCGCATCGAAGTGCAATCGCTGCTGCAACAAGTCCTGGCGGTCCCCCGATCCCATCTGCTGGCACATCCGGAACAGGTGCTGACTGCAGCGCAGCAAGCGGCCTATGACGGCTTGCTGCAACGGCGCTTGCGCGGCGAACCCGTCGCGTACATCCTGGGCGAGCGCGAATTCTTCGGGCTGAATCTCAAGGTCACCCCTGCCACCCTCATTCCGCGCCCGGACACCGAATTGCTGGTGGAACTGGCGCTGCAGCGCATACCGGCACATGGCCGTTTCCGGGCACTCGATCTCGGCACCGGCAGCGGCGCGATCGCCCTCTCCATCGCCCATGCGCGGCCCGAGGCGCAAGTCACCGCAGTGGATGCCTCGGCCGCCGCGCTGGCGGTGGCGCGCGAGAATGCGCTGCGGCTGGGAATCCGCAATGTGGATATGGTGCGCAGCGACTGGTTTGCGGCACTGGCAGGCAGGCGCTACGGCCTGATTGTGTCCAATCCGCCCTATGTTGCCGCAGGCGATGAGCATCTGGTGCAAGGCGACCTGCGTTTCGAGCCTGCATCGGCGCTGGTTTCGGGGGCGGACGGGCTGGACGACATCCGCCGGATTGTGGATCAGGCCGGACGGTTTCTTGAGGATTCGTCCTGGCTGTTGCTCGAACATGGCTACGATCAGGCTGGTGCGGTGCGTGTCTTGCTGGAACAGTGCGGTTTTATCGGGGTCTTTTCGGCCGGGGACATGGCCGGGATAGCGCGGGTGAGCGGTGGTAAGCTCATGAAAACTATTTGAAAATAAAACAGAATTTTACATTAACCTGATTCCAGCAAGGGGAAAGGGGTATAGGCCGTTATATAGGCCGTTTGGCATATGGGCAAACCATATGGAGGCTCCTAGAATGCCATCTGAGTTGTTAGAGCTTTGAGTCGCAATTGACTCAACCTTTCATACTCTCCTCCTATTCTGGGCCATCGCAAGGTGGCCCGTTTTTTTATCCATGACCGGGTTCGGGCGGGGAGCCGTTCAGCGCGGCTGCCTGACTGGCAGGCAGCCGTGCCCTCAGAGCAGCTTGCGCGCCCGCGCGATGGCGGCTTCCACCTGTTGCGGCGCAGTCCCGCCGGTATGGTTGCGCGCCGCAAGCGAGCCTTCCAGCGTCAGCACGCCGTAGATATCGTCCCCGATCAGTGCCGAAAACTGCTGCAGTTCTTCCAGCTTCAGGTCGGCCAGATCGGCATTGCGTTGTTCGGCGAAACGCACCGCCAGCGCGACGGCCTCGTGCGCATCGCGGAAGGGCAATCCCTTCTTCACCAGATAGTCGGCCAGGTCGGTCGCCGTGGCGTAGCCCTGCATCGCCGCGCGGCGCATCGCTTCCGGCTTGACCTTGATGCCGCCGATCATGTCGGCGTAGATGCGCAAGGTCTGCGTCAGCGTGTCCACGGTATCGAACAGCGGTTCCTTGTCTTCCTGGTTGTCCTTGTTGTAGGCCAGCGGCTGACCCTTCATCAGCGTGAGCAGCGCGACCAGGTGGCCGTTCACGCGTCCGGTCTTGCCGCGCACCAGTTCGGGCACGTCCGGGTTTTTTTTCTGCGGCATGATGGACGAACCGGTGCAGAAACGGTCCGCGATGTCGATGAAGCCGAAGCGCGGGTTCATCCACAGGATCAGCTCTTCGGACAGGCGCGACAGGTGCGTCATGGTCAGCGCGGAGGCGGCGGTGAATTCGATGGCGAAATCGCGGTCCGACACGGCATCCAGCGAGTTATGGCATACCGCTTCGAAGCCCAGCAGTTCGGCCACCATCTCGCGCTTGACCGGATAGCTGGTTCCCGC
>JAJZUH010000022.1 GCA_021847165.1 Pseudomonadota bacterium | reverse complement strand
TCGCCAGGCTGCAGAACCTGTCGAAGGAGCTGCTGACGAGGATCATGGTCGAGCCGCGCAACTCGATCTACAACCAGTTCTGCGAAATCTTCAGGGACGAGGGAGTCGAGCTGGTGATCGAGCCGGATGTCTTTCGCCAGGTCGCCGAGATGGCGTACGAGTACAAGGTCGGTGCGCGCAGCCTGCGCGGCATCTTCGAGGAGATGCTGACGCCGGTGCTGTACCAGATTCCCGACCGCCCGGAGATCGGCAAGGTGCTGATCAGGTCGCTGTTCGAGGAACCCAGGCTGATCGCCGCATCGTAAGCCGCGTCGGGAAGACGCCCGTGTTCATGCCGATACGCAAACCATGAGAGACCTGCAGAGCCAGTACGCGAACCAGCAAAGGCTCATCGCCGCCCTGCGCGAACCGCGCCGCTATCCGCATGCCGCGCGGTCGGTGGAGGTGATCGAGACGCATATCTCGTGGGTGCTGCTGGCCGGCAGTTATGCCTACAAGATCAAGAAGGCGGTCGAGCTGGGCTTCCTCGATTATTCGACGCTGCCGTTGCGCAGGGCATGCTGCGAGGAGGAGATCAGGCTCAATCGGCGCACCGCACCCGATCTCTATCTCGATACGGTGGCGATCGGCGGCAGTGCGGAGATTCCGCAGTTCGGCGTGCAGCCGGCGATCGAGTATGCCGTGCGGATGCGCCGCTTTGCTTCCGCCGACCTGATGGACAAATCGCTGCAGCGCGGCAGGATCGCGCCGCGACACATCGACGACCTGGCTGCCGCCATCGCCCGCTTCCATGCCGCTATTCCGGCGGCAGCGGCCGGCGCGGGATTCGGCACGCCCGCCTCGATCCGGGCTGCGGCGATGCAGAACTTCGAGCAGTTGCGCGTGCTGCTTGGCGACGACGCGGACCCGGACGGGATCGCGGCGCTGGAAGCGGCCACCGAGGCCGAATTTGTCGAATGCCGCGCGACCTTCGAGGCGCGCGCGCAACAGGGGTTTGTGCGCGAATGCCACGGCGATCTGCATCTCGGCAACATCGTGCTGATCGGGGATCGACCGACGCCGTTCGACTGCATCGAATTCAATCCGGGCCTGCGCTGGATCGACGTGATGGACGAGATCGCCTTCCCGGTGATGGATCTGTTGCATCGCAACCGCGACGAGCTGGCCTGGCGCCTGCTGAACGCCTATCTGGAGGCCGGCGGCGACTACGGCGGCGTAGCCGTGCTGCGTTTCTATCTCGCCTACCGGGCGGCGGTGCGCGCCAAGGTCAGCGCCATTCGCGCCGCGCAGTCCGGCGTGTCGAGACCCGCCAGGGTGGCCGCCCTGGCCGCGTGCCGCAGTTATCTGGCGCTGGCACGGCGATGCCTGGGGCGCTACCGTCCGGCGCTGATCGTCACGCACGGCCTGCCCGGTTCGGGCAAGACCACGTTCTCGCAGCTGGCGTTGCAGCAACTGGGCGCCATCCGCATTCGTTCCGATGTCGAGCGCAAGCGGCTGTTCGGGCTGGCCAGCCTGGAGAGCAGCCGGGGAGACATTTACAGCGCCGAGGCGACGCAGCGCACCTATGCGCGGCTGCATGAACTGGCGCGCGGGATTTTGCTGGCGGGCCTGCCGGTGATCGTGGATGCGGCGTTCCTCAGGCGGGAGGAGCGCGAGGCGTTCCGCCTGCTGGCGCAGGACCTGTCGGTGCCGTTCGCCATCGCGTCGCTGCAGGCATCCGACACGGTATTGCGCGAGCGCGTGCGGCAGCGTCGCAACGATGCCTCCGAGGCGGATGTGGCGGTGCTGCATTTGCTGCAAGCCGGACAGCAGCCGCTGACGCGGTCCGAACTGGCATGCACGGCGCATTTCACCACCGAGGAGGCGCCGGACAGCGAGACGAATGCGCGCGCCTGGGAACGGTTCGACGGTCTGCTTGCTGCCGCAGCACGATGCTCCGCAGGGAGGCAAGCCAAGTAGTTGACTGTTTGACTGCAATGATTCAATTGCAGCACTTGCCATCGATTCTCTTAGGCGCATACTGTAGCTCCGCCCCCCTGCAGCAGGGGCAAGATTTTCTGTTCGATGCACGTACTTTGCAGCCTGAGGAGAACGTCATGAAACCTGAAAATACACGCACTATCGCCAGTAGCCCGGAATCCAACCCAGACTATTCCTCCATCGACTGAAACCCGCGGACGTGCAAGGCCTGCTTGCCATGGAAGCGGGCCGATGCGACCTCGAGCAACGATTCTTTTTCCAACCACCGCAAAAGGAGAGCTGTCATGAATCTGATCAAATGGGATCCATTCAGGGAACTGGAAGACGTTTCCAGCCGCTTGAACCGCATGTTCGGTCGTTCCGTCGCCCGTCCGGAAACGGATAGCGAGATGCTGGCGGTGGCAGACTGGATGCCTTCCGTCGACATCAGCGAAACCGATGCCGCATACACGATCAAGGGCGAGATTCCCGGCGTGAAAAAAGAGGATGTCAAAGTCACTATCCAGGACGGCATGCTTACCATCCAGGGCGAGCGCAAGATGGAGAAGGAAGAGAAGGGCAAGAAGTTCCATCGCGTCGAGTGTTCGTATGGCAACTTCGTGCGCAGCTTCCGGGTACCGGACGATGCGGACGAATCCGCCGTCAAGGCGGAATTCAAGGACGGCATGCTGAACGTGACGCTGCCGAAATCCGCGAAGGCCAAACCCAAATCGATCAACGTCTCGGTATCGTAAACAACTTCCTCCCCTGCAGGATCGCGCAGGGGAGGGCACAGAGGAGACCATCATGACTCACTCATCACATCCCCCCGGATTCCACCTCGTGCGCCGCGACCAGCTGCTGCAGGAGGCGGTGCACGATACCTATAAAACCAAGGGCAAGCTGCCCGAGCCGACTGTCTGTCCGGATTGCGGTGCCGTGTACCATGCCGGGCGCTGGCAATGGCTGGACAAGCCGAAGGACGCACACCAGACGTGCTGTCCGGCCTGCCATCGGGTGCGCGACCGCTTCCCGGCCGGATATGTGTCGTTGAGCGGGGATTTCTTCGCGCAGCACGAACAGGAAGTGCTGCAGCAGATACGCCATCATGAAACGAAGGAGAAGGCTTCGCATCCATTGCAGCGTATCATGGACATCGAGAAGACACAGCAGGGTACGCTGGTGACCACCACCGATATCCATCTGGCGCGCGGCATCGGCGATGCGCTGCACCGTGCGTACCAGGGCAAGCTGGAGTTTCACTACAATCCGGAGCAGAACCTGCTGCGGGTGAACTGGATGCACTGAGCGGGCGCGGCGGTGCGTTGGCAACCTGGACCTTGGAGAAGAATTCATGCAAATCCCCTTACAGATCACCATTCGTGACTTTGAGCAGTCGGCAGCGCTGGAGACACATATCCGCGAGAAGGTGAAGAAACTCGACGAGTTCTTCAATCACATCATGTCGTGCCGGGTCGTGGTCGAGATGCCGCACAAGCATCATCAGCAGGGCAGGCAGTTCAACGTGCGCATCGACATTGGCGTGGCCGGCGGCGAGATCGTGGTCAACCGCGACCATGCCGAGGATGTCTATGTCGCGCTGCGCGATGGTTTCGACGCTGCCAAGCGCCAGCTCGAAGACTACGCGCGCAAGCTGCGCGGCGACGTCAAGAAGCATGAAGAACGGCGCGGCAGCGAAGGCTAGGCCGCAGCCAGGCGGGCGCCGCGATGAGTAGCGTCCGCATCCCTGCCGCTCCGGTCGAGCTTGATGGCGAGCTGAACCTGCCGCCGGGTGCGAAAGGCGTGGTGCTGTTTGCGCATGGCAGCGGAAGCAGCCGGTTCAGCCCGCGCAACACCTATGTGGCCGGGGTGCTGCAGCAACGCGGTATCGGCACGTTGCTGTTCGACCTGCTGACCCGCGAAGAGGACCAGGATTACGATACGCGTTTCGATATCGCACTGCTGACGCGGCGTTTGCTGGCGGCCACGGCCTGGCTGCAGGACGAGCCCGGGACGCAGGGGCTGAAGCTCGGTTATTTCGGTGCCAGCACGGGAGCCGCGGCGGCCTTGCAGGCGGCCGCAGTGATGGGCGGCCGGATCGCCGCGGTGGTGTCGCGCGGCGGACGTCCCGATCTGGCCGGCGAGCGGGCGCTGGCGGGTGTGACCGCGCCCACGCTGCTCATCGTCGGTGCCGACGATTACGGCGTGATCGAGTTGAACCAGCAGGCCTATGCGCTGATGTCCTGCAAGAGGGAACTCATCCTCGTGCCCGGTGCGACGCACCTGTTCGAGGAACCCGGCACGCTGCAACAGGCGGCCGGCGCCGCTGCGGAATGGTTCGCAACCCACCTCTAGGAACTACGCCATCGCTCCCAGCAGCTTGATGACCTCGTCGTCGCTGACCTGCGGGAACGCGTGGTAGAACTGTCCTACCGCAAAGAACATTTCCGGTGCGCTCAGGCAGACCACTTCGTCGGCATACGGCCGCACCTTGTCCAGCGTATCCGGTGGCGCCACCGGGACGGCGCAGATGAGTTTCAGCGGATGTTTTGCGCGCAGCGCGTGCAATGCGGCGATCATGGTGGAGCCGGTGGCCAGGCCGTCGTCCACCACGATCACGATGCGTCCGGCCGGGTCGAGCGGCGGGCGCACCGGGGTATAGCTGGCGCGCCGTTCGCGCATCACTTCAAGCTGGGTCGCCTTTTCGGCATCGATGTATTCCTGGCTGCCTGCCACGTGCCTGGCATGGTCGCCGAGGTAGGTCCAGCCGGTCTCGTCCACCGCTCCGATGGCGAACTCCGGATTGCCGGGCGCCCGCAGCTTGCGCACCAGCACCACGTCCACATCCCCCTCCAGCGCATCGGCGATGATCCGGCCCATCGGCACGGCGCCGCGCGGGATCGCCAGTACCAGCGGATGCCGGCCGCGATATTGCCCCAGTGCCTTTGCCAGCTGCCGTGCGGCGTCATCCCGATCGCTGAACATCATCATGGTCTTCTCCTTGCCAATTTGCCTGCGTCCGACAGGCCGCCTACGGGACGGTACCTGCAAGGCAATGTCGTCAGGTGTGCAGATGCTTGTGCCTGGATTTTGCCGGTTCCGATGCCTGGCAGGCGCGGCGGTAGGCCAGCAGGGTACGCTGTGCGCGGCCCAGCACGCTGCCATGCGGAAAGTTCCCGGTCGCATTCGCCATGCCGGCCGGCAGGCCGGTGAGCAGTTCGATGCCGGCGCTGACGTGTTCCGCAGTGTGGATGTGGAACAGGCCCTGCTCGACGGCCTGGACGACCTTGCGTTCCAGCATCAGGTGGCGGCGGTTGCGATGCGGGATCAGCACTCCCTGTTTGCCGTCCAGTCCGGCGGCCTGGCACACGCGGAAGTAGCCTTCGATTTTCTCGTTGATGCCGCCGACCGGCAGGACTTCGCCATGCTGGTTGACCGCGCCGGTCACCGCGATGCCTTGCCTGATCGGTACGCCCGACAGCGACGAGAGCAGGGCATAGAGTTCGGCGCAGGACGCGGAATCGCCTTCCACGCCTTCGTATTCCTGCTCGAACACGATGGCGGCGTTGAGTGCCAGCGGTGCGTTGTGGGCGAACAGCGCAGAGAGGTAGTTGTTGAGGATGAACACGCCCTTGTCGTGGATCGGTCCCGACATCTCCACTTCGCGCTCGATGTTGAGCAGGCCGTCTTCGCCGGCATGGGTGCGCGCGGTGATGCGCACGGGAAAACCGAAGCGATAGTCCCACAGGTCCACCTGGGTCAATCCGTTGATCTGCCCCACTTTCTCGCCGTGCACCGCGATCAGCACGTCGCCTTCGGCGATGGCTTCCTGCAGCCGCTGCTCCGGGTAGTCGTGGCGTTTCGTGCGCGCGGCCAGTGCCGCTTCGACGTCGGCCGCCTCGACCAGGCGGCCTGCACGGGCGCGGCATTGTGCGGCACTCTCCATCACCAGCGACTCGGTGCGTCCGAAGATCGCGCTCTGGCGCGACTGGTCGTCGACTTCGCGATGTCCGTCCTCCAGCAGCTGTGCGACTGCGGCGGCGGAAAAATGCGGCAGCCCCAGCCTGCGGCAGGCATGCGCAACGAAGGCTGCCGTCGCGCGGCGCGTCTCGGCGCTGGACGAGAAACTCTCCGCGAAATCCACCTTGACGGCGAAGTGGCGGGCGAACTCCGGATCCTCTTCCTGCAGCTCGTAATATTGTTCGCGCGAACCGATCAGCACGATCTTGACGTCGACGTCCACCGCTTCGGGTTCGAGCGAGACCGTCGCGATGGGGGTGAATGCCGTGCCGGGTTCCTCGATCTGCAGCCTCCCGCTGCGCAGCAGGCGCCGCAGCTTTTCCCACACCAGACCGTCGCTCAGCAGGTCGCGCAGATGCAGCATGAGGAAGCCGCCATGGGCCTTGTGCAGGCTGCCTGCGCGGATGCGGGAAAAATCGGTCAC
Organism: Pseudomonadota bacterium; assembly: GCA_021847165.1. Taxonomy (GTDB): domain Bacteria; phylum Pseudomonadota; class Gammaproteobacteria; order Burkholderiales; family Gallionellaceae; genus Sideroxyarcus. The sequence goes on along the minus strand of JAJZUH010000022.1, from coordinate 11,732 downwards.
CAGCACGTCGTTTTCGGACTGGTATTCGATGCTGCCGAACAGCGAGCGGAACAGGGGATTGTCTTCCACGATCACCGGTGCGCCGGCCAGGCCATCGTTGTCCACCACCAGGTTGACGCGGTAGCGCGACAGCACCTTGAGCAGCGCCTCCTGGCGGATATCGTCTTCCGCATCCAGCGCCTCGAACAGCTCGATGTTGCCGAGCACGTCATGCATGACCTGCTCCAGGTAGGTGCCGAGCTTGACCGAGTCCTTGATCTGCTTCTTCAGCCCGTTGCGGATTTCCTGCAACTGCATGTCCAGCAGCGGCTTCACGGCCTGGCGCCGCAACGTAGCCAGTGCTTCGTCCTTGACGCGTTCCATCGCGCCGGTCTTCTCGAAATAGCGGGCGATCTCCGCGCGCAGTTCCTGTTCGGCCTGGTCGATGGTGACGCGGTTTTCCTTCGGCAGGGCCAGCATCTCTTCTTCGGTCAGCGTGTGGCCCTTTGCATCGCGGTAGGTGAATACCAGATGGCCGCTTTCGCGATGCAGCGTGAACATGCGGGCCTCCGCGTAGGCATCGAGCTCGGCATAGACTTTCGCTTCCTCGGTCTTGTAATTGTCCTCGATGCGCTTGCTCTCGGATTTGAATTCCTGGCCGTTCAGGCATTGCGGGATCTGCTTCTGCAGCGACTTCATCATCTGTGCCATGAGCTGGCGCAGCAGGCGCCCCTGGCCGGCGGGCAGGCGCAGGGCCCGCGGATGCTCCGGCGCATCGAAGTTGTACAGGTAGCACAGGTCGGGCGGCACCTGCCTGCCGGCGGCGGCATCCTGCATGGCACGCTTGAGCAGGGAGGCGCGGCCGCTGCCGACCTCACCCAGCACGAACAGGTTGTAATCGGGCTGGTCCATCTGCAGGCCGAAACGGGCGGCCATCTCGGCGCGTTGCTGGCCGATCCACGGCAGTTGCTGGTCCAGCAATGCGGAGGTGTCGGAGAATCCCAGGCTGGCGGGATCCACGGTGAGGCGAAGCTCGGCGGGGGGCAGGTTCAGGGTCGGCATGGCTGGTTTCCGCAGTGTCGGGTTCGCATATCGAACGGTCTCATGTGGGTTCGATTAAACGCCATAAGCGGCTCCGCGGCAACCGCGATTTGCGCGGCTGCCACAGGCCATTCCATGGGCGCAAAATAGGCATAGAATGACAGCAGCCCGTATCGAAGAAGGAGCTGCCATGTACCAACGCATACTGATCCCCATCGATGGCAGCGATACTGCCGAGCGTGCATTGCAGGAAGCGATCAGGCTGGCGCATCGCGAGGCCCGTTTGCGCCTGGTCTATGTGCTGGAGGAGATTTACCTGCTCGACGCCGAAGGCTATGCGTACATCGATTTCACCGCCCTGCAGGCTGCCATGCGGAATACCGGAGAGCGCACGCTGGCGCTGGCGCTTGAACAGGTGAAACAGGCCGGGCTGTCGGCCGAGACTGCGCTGCTCGAAGCCAAAGGCGAGCGCATCGCCAATGTGATCGAGAAGGAGGCGCGCCATTGGCCTGCCGACCTGATCGTGATCGGCACGCACGGGCGTTCCGGCCTGAACCGCCTGCTGCTGGGCAGCGTCGCCGAAGGACTGGTGCGCGTGGCAACCGTGCCGGTGCTGCTGGTCCGCGCGGAATGATCCGCATCTGAAACGTATGTGCCGTCGGCATGCATCATGCCGGCAAGGGAGGGAACCATGGCCACCACTGTAAGCATTCCCGAGACTCCACCGGACTATGACCATACCCGCGTGTTCGAACGGCCGGATGGTTTTTACTGGCAGGACATGCGAACCGAGGAGTTGTACGGACCCTTTCCAACCCTGCTTGAGGCGGTCGAGGACATGCAGGCCAGCGGCGGCAATGATTACGAAGAAGGCGAGTCGCTGGAGGATGCGGAATCGGAGATCGGCATCTCCGACTGGATAGATCCGGAAACCGGCGAACCGGCAGAAGGGTCGGCGCCGCACCGCAGCGACGAGTGATGACCTGCAGGATGGTGCCGCAGCTCCCTGTGTCCCCGCTGTGCCGATCCCGCCCGGGTGCGCGCGCGGCATGAGCGTCAAGCACATCGTCTTCGTGCCCGGCAAGAATCCCAAGCCGCGGGCGGCACAACACCGGGAGTTGCTCTGGCGTACCCTCATCGAAGGGGTGCGCCGCGCCGACAGCCAGGTCGCCGAGGCGCTGCAATCCCGCCGCGAACAATTCCACCTGGTCAGCTGGAACTACCTCTACTACCGCAAGTACAAGGACATCACGCGCGAGATGCCGTGGATCGACGCGCTGATCAACAAGCACGGCCCGACCGCACAGGATGTCCGGCAGGCGAATTCCTGGGAGGTGCGGATCAGCAGCTGCATCCTGAACATGGTGGATCATGTGCCCGTGCTGATCCGTTTCCTGCCCGAGGATGCGCGCAGCACGGAGCAGGAGATCAAGCGCTACTTCAACAATGGCGACGGTGTGGCTGCCGACATGCGCAAATTGCTGAAACATGTCGTGCGCCCCCTGCTGGAGAAACGCGAACCCGTGCTGCTGATCGGCCACAGCCTGGGTTCTGTGATCGCCTACGATGCACTATGGGAGCTGACGCATCAGGAGCAGTTGCGCGGGAAGCTGGATTTCCTGACCATCGGCAGCCCGCTCGGGATGCACTATATACAGCGATCCCTGATGGGAATGAACGGAGGACGCCGCAGGAGCTATCCCGGGCTGATCCGGCACTGGGTGAACGTGGCGGCAGAAGGCGATCTCGTCGCCATGGGGCGGAACCTGCATGACAGCTTCGGTGCGATGCTGGAGCAGGGGCTGGTCGATACGATCGATGACCACTGCCAGGGAATCTACAATTTCTTCTGCACCCACGAAGGCCTGAACAGCCACCGTTCTTTCGGTTATCTGGTCAATCCGGCGGTGGGCAGCATCATCGCAGACTGGTGGAAGCAGAGCTGAATGCCGCCCGATCAGTCGAGGAACGACTCGGCAGGGTGGTAGTCCATGCCGAACGCTTCGGCGACCTTGCGGTGGGTGACCATGCCGCTGATGATATTGAGCCCGTTCTGCAATGCCGACGATTCCTTGAGCGCCTGCCGGTATCCCTTGTTCGCCAGTTTCAGCACGTAGGGCAGGGTGGCGTTGGTCAGCGCCAGCGTCGAGGTGATGGGCACGCCGCCGGGCATGTTGGCCACGCCGTAATGGACCACGCCGTCCACGATGAAGGTCGGGTTCTCGTGCGTGGTCGGGTGCGTCGTTTCGATGCAACCGCCCTGGTCGACCGAGACATCCACGATCACTGCGCCGGGGCGCATGGTCCTGAGGTCTTCGCGGCGGATCAGTTTCGGCGCGACCGCCCCGTGTATCAGCACGGCACCGATGATCAGGTCGGCATTGGCGATCTGCGCCAGCAGGTTGTGGCGGTCGGAGAACACCAGCTGCACGTTGGCGGGCATGACGTCGCTCAGGTAGCGCAGCCGCTCCAGCGAGATGTCGAGGACGACCACGCTCGCCCCCATGCCGGCGGCGATCTTGGCGGCGTTCACGCCGACCACGCCGGCGCCGAGTATCACCACCCTGGCCGGCGGCACGCCGGGCACGCCGCTCAACAGGATGCCGCGGCCACCGTTCAGTTTCTCCAGATATTTGGCGCCTTCCTGCACCGCCATGCGCCCGGCCACCTCCGACATCGGCGTCAAGAGCGGCAGTTCGCGCGACGGCAGCTCGACCGTTTCGTAAGCGATGCAGATGGCACCCGAGGCCAGGTGCGCGCGCGTCAGCTGCTCGTTCGCGGCGAAGTGGAAATAGGTGAAGATGACCTGGCCGCGACGGATGCGTTTCCATTCCGGCTCGATCGGCTCCTTCACTTTCACGATCAGGTCGGCCGCCGCCCACACCGCATCGGCATCCTTGCCGATCTGCGCGCCGGCCGCCAGATATTGCGCATCGCTGAAACCGCTACCCAGTCCGGCGCCGGTTTCCACGATCACCGTATGGCCGGCTGCAGCCAAGGCCTCTGCTCCGGCCGGGACGAGCGAGACGCGGTTCTCGTTGGTCTTGATCTCTTTGGGGATGCCTATCTTCATGTGCGCTCCTCTGTGCAGTGGGATGGGGCCGTCCGGGCGTGGTCACGATGTTAAGGTACATGAGTCGTAGCGTCTTAGCCAGTCCGGGCCCAGCTTGGAGCGGGGTGGGCGACCGGTTATTGCGTACGGCCGCTTCGTCCCGTCAGCGGGCAGCTCAGTCGGGCTGACCGAAGAAGCGGATCGTATTGCGTCCCGCCATTTTGGCCTGGTACATCGCAGCATCTCCGCGCTTGATCAGGTCGTCCGGGCTGCCCTGATGGTCGGTGAATACCACTACGCCGATGCTGGCCGTGCAGTTATGCTCGATGTCGGCGACCGTTTCTTCCGAGTGGGCGAGCGTGAAACGGTAGGGGCCGGAGATGGCGGCGAGGATCTTTTCGGCCACCGTGCGGGCCTGCGCGAACGATGTGTCCCGGTCGTCTCCCAGGTCGCTCAGCATCACCACGAATTCGTCGCCGCCGAAGCGCGCAACGGTATCCGTCTCGCGCACGCAGGCTTGCAGCCTGGTCGCTGCTTCCATGAGCAGCAAGTCGCCGACCACATGTCCGTGCAGATCGTTGAGCGGTTTGAAGTTGTCCAGGTCGAGGAAGACCAGCGCGGCGTAGCTCTTCTTCCGCTTGCTTGCGGCGACGGCCTGCTCCAGCCGATCCAGCAACAGCCGGCGATTGGGCACTCCGGTGAGCGAATCGTGGAAGGCCAGTTGCCGTATCTGCTCTTCCATCTTTTTGCGTTCCGTCACTTCTGCGGACAACTGGTCGTTCAGGGCGTTGATCTCGACAAGGCTGCCGCTGATCTCGTTGAAACGGTATGACAGCGCCAGCGCAAACAGCGTCGCCTCGATCACCATGCCGAATTCGAGCGCGTGGTAGGTGATCGCGTTGAACGGTATCGCGCCCCATACCGCCAGCGTCGTGCTGCCCGCACCGAGCATGCCGAAGATGGCCGCGATGAGGAAGTAGCGGCCGGACGGCTGGCTGTTCCGCATGGTGAGCAGGCCGAGCAGCACCATCGACACGCTGAACAGCGCGGCAAAATTGAATGCGACCAGCGCGGCGGCGAGCTGGCTGTCGAGCACGATGCTGATCGCGATGGCTGCCAGGCCCGCGGCGGCGAACAAGCGGACGAAGCGCAGGGCGCGGGGCGCATGTGCCTTGAGGGCGAGGAAGCGGCTGGCGAACAGCAATCCGCAGCAACCGTAGATCACCATCGCGAGCAGGATCGCATAGCGCTGCACGTGCGGCCGCTCCGGCCACAGCCAGGCAAAGCCATGTCCGGTATAACAGGCGATCAGCACGATCAGGCTGACCAGATACACCGCGTAGTACAGGTGGCTGCGCTTGCGCAACCCGAAGAACAGCGTCGCGTTGTAGGCGGCAAGCGCCATCATGAAGCCGAAGATGAAGCCGTAGCTGTAGTGCACCCGCTGCTGCTGTTCTTCGGCGTGTTCTGCCGTCTGCAACTCGATGGGGAAGATCAGCGGGTCGGTCGAAGCCACGCGCAGAAACAGGTCGCTCCGGCCGGGGGCAAAGCTGGGGGACAGGATATAACCTATCCCCTGCGCGAGCCCCGGGGCTCGCGCAAGCTCATCGCCGGTCTGCCAGCTGAGCGGGGGGAGGCCGTCATGCACCAGATAGGCGTCGATGCGGTCCGTCCAGGTCGTGCCAACGACCAGCTTCAGGGGGATGGGAACGGCCGTGGGGTTGATGAGCGCAAGGTGCAGCCATTGTGGCTTGTTGCCGATGCCTTGCGACAGGATCGCGCGGTCGCTGGAGTGGAACTTGCCTGCGTGCAGCAGAGCCTGCGCCTGCGCCAGATCCAGCACACCTCCTTCTTCAGCGTACAGGTCGGTCCAGCCGCCCAGCGAACCCGACGGCAATGCGTCCAGCGACAGCGGTTGCGCATGCGCGGCAGACATCGCCAGCAGGCAAACCGCGAGGCTGAACCGGTAAAGTTGATCGAAAAGGGCAGAGGCGAATTGGGTGAACATATCTGCAAGCTGGTTTCCCGGCAATCCGGGGCCTGATCCCGGATTTCAGGCAGGCGGACCATACCCTAGCGGCGTGCGCCGGTCTTGTCCACCTTTATAAAGCGTTATCGATTGCGGCAAGAGATGAGGTTCGCCGCATCCGTTGCGGTAAGGCTTTGAGCGCCGCCGGTTTTTCTGGCGGCAGCGTCACTTTGCCGTCGTCGAGGCAGGCGGGGATCAAAACACCGACGCCAGCCGGATGGCAATGAACGCGATGGCAACGGTGACCGTGACCAGCCAGGCAGGGGCGATCCATTTCCAGAACCACCTGAATGCATCGATGGCTGGCGACTCCACCAGGGCGACCCATTTGGGCCGGGCATGATGGGGAAACCAGATCGCGATCGAGATGATCAGCGAAAAGTAATAGAAACCGAGGAACAGGGCGATTATCGCGGTAAGGATAATCATCGGTACGAGGTTCATGGGGGTTCTTCCTGAGGTTGTGGGGGTACTCGATACGGCCGAGCAACTGCTTATCGGCGCTTCACTTCGTCTGTTGCTCCAGCGCCTTGCGCTGTTCTTCATCCTGCTTCTGCGCAGCGGGATCGACGGCCTTGGCCTTGTCGAGCGCATCCCGCTGCTCCTGGAACAGCTTCGGCGCAGGCGGATTGTCGCCCTGTCCGCATGCGCCAAGCAGCAGGACGGTGCAGAGTATCGATGCGGTGCGGCTGGTCATGATGGACTCCTTAGTCGTTGTTCGAATACAGCCTGGCCAGCAGCCGGTCGAAGGCGGCGCTGCGCTGCGCTTCGGTCGGGTTGAGGATGCCGTTCTGCTGCAGGACGGCGATGAGCTTGCGCGGCGCCACGCGCTGGTCGCCGACGATCTCGACATGGCCGGCCTTGACCTCGACGTTCTTCACCGGCTGGGAACGGTCGACGGGCGGGTAATACTGCTCGTCCAGGCTGAAGGTATAGTCTTTTGCCCGGCAAGTGCCATCCTCGTTGCGGTAGCAGGCATCGCGCTCGTCGGTGTCGATCTTCAGGTAGGAGCTTACCTGCTTGCGCAAGTCGCCCGGCTGGCGGATGAAGTCGGAGGCGGAGGTGATCTCGAACCATTTGTCGCCGCTGATGATCTGGCAGACCTGTTTCACCATCCCCAGCGTCGCGATGCGCCAGAGCAGAGAAGGCGAGCCGCATGTCTCGGCCGAGGCGATGCCGGAGAACGGGCCCGATATGGTGACCAGCCGCAGTTGCGTTTCCTGGTCCTGCATGGGATCGGGGCGCGCTGCGACCAGCGCCTTGCGCGAGATCAGCGCACCCTGGCTGTGGCCGATGACGGTGATCTGCTTGTTGCGCAGATGCCCGGCCAGGTTGTCCAGCGACGCGGCCAGTTGCGCCGAGCTGCGCATCAGGCTGTCCCGGTCGTCGTAGTCGAAGCAGGCGGTCTGCTGGCCGTTGAACGCCATCACCTCGGCCAGTGCGCGGAAATTCCCGGTGGAGCCGCGGCAGCCATGCACCAGCACCGTGACGGGTTGCTGCGAGTTGAGATGCAGCGTGCGGTCCGGATTGTTGGTGCATGGTCCCAGATGGGGGATCGCCAGATCGAGGTCGGCAGGCGGCAGCCTGGATTGATCGAAGGTCAGCAAGGACGGATCGGTGCGTTCGCTGGCGCAGCCGGCCAGGCTGAGCAGCGTGCATGTTGCGGCGATGAGGGCGAGGGATTTCATGAGCTCAGTCACTGGGGATGCTTGCGCCGATGGGGCGGGCGAAGATCTCGTCGACGCGGTTCTTGTCCATGTCGACCACCTCGAAGCGCCAGCCGTTCCAGTCGAAGGTCTCGGCCTTCTTCGGGATGTGCCCGACGGCGGTGATGACGAAGCCGCCCACGGTGTGATAGTTGCCGAGGTCCTCTTCGGGCAGCTCGGTGAGGCCGAGCTTCTCCTTCATCTCGTCCAGCGGCAGCAGGCCGTCCAGCAGCCACGAGCCGTCCTCGCGCTGCACGGCGAGCGGCATTTCATCCACCGAACTGGGCACGTCGCCGACGACGGAGGAAAGCAGGTCGCTCATGGTGACCAGCCCCTCGGCCTGGCCGAATTCGTTGACGACGACGGCAATGTGGGTCTTTTGCGTACGGAAAAACTCGAGCACGCCGATCAGCGACTGCGTATTGGGGATGTAATGGATGGCGTGCGTCGGCAGCTTGCCGAGATCGAGCTGCTCGTTCTCCAGCAGGTGCTGCAGCAGTTCGCGGCTCTCGATGTAGCCGACCAGCTGGGTGAGGCCGCCCTTGCACACGAGGAAGCGCGAGACGCGCTGGGTCTTGATCTTGTCCAGGTTGACCTGGCTCGGCGCCTGCAGGTCGAGGTAGATGATGTCGTTGGCGGGCGTCATCACGCTGGCCACCTTGCGATCGTCCAGACGGAACACGTTGCCGAGCAGTTCTCCGGAAGTCTCGTCCAGGCCGCCGTCGCGCCGCCCGGCGGCGATCATGGCGCGGATCTCGTCGGCAGCGAGATATTCCGCGCTTTCCTTGAACGGGAACAGCGCAAGTATCTTTTCGCTGGCCACCGACAGCGCCCAGATGAACGGGCGGTTCAGCCTGGCGAACAGCGCCATGAGGGGGGCGAGCGCTGAGGCGATGGTTTCCGGCCTGGCCAGCGCGATGCGCTTGGGAATGATCTCGCCGATCACGATGGTGGCGAAGGTGATGCTGCCCACCACCAGCAGCAGCGCCAGCGGATATTTGGCGAAGGCGAGCATGGCGATGTCGGTCTCGATGGCGGATTCGATGCGCGGCACCCACATCGATTCGCCGTACACGCCGAGCAGGGTGGCCAGGGCGGTGAGGCCGATCTGCGTCGCGGCCAGCAGGCGGGAAGGCTGGTTGCGCAATTCGGCAGCGATGCGTGCGCCTTCGTTGCCGGCCTCGGCCATCTGCGTGAGGATCGCGGTGCGGCTCGCGCCGATGCTCATCTCCGACATGGCGAAAAAGCCGCTGAGCAGGATCAGCAGCACGAGTATCCAGATTTCCATGCGATCTCCTTGAGAGGGAGGTTAAATCTTGCCGTTATCCTGGTCGTGGCCGTGCTTTTTGTAAAGCAGGCCCATGAGGCCTGCCATCAACAGCCCGAACACGAGAATGATGATGTTGAGGTGGAGCTCGAGTTTCTCCATCAATGCGTAAAGACCCAGCAGGAGGAAGATGCTGATGTTCTCGTTGAAGTTCTGCACTGCGATGGAGCGTCCCGCGCCGATCAGCAGATGGCCGCGGTGCTGCAGCAGCGCATTCATCGGCACCACGAAGAAACCGGCCATCATGCCGATGCAGATGAGCAGCAGGATGGCGAGCAGGGGATTGGTGATGGGGATCATCACCAGCACCATCAGTCCCATGCCGATGCCGACCGGCAGCACGTTCACCGCGTGTTCCAGCCTGACCAGGCGCGCCGCCAGCACGGCGCCGATGGCGATACCGACGGCGAACCAGGCGATCAGTTTGGCGGCTTCGCCGATGCTGTAGTGCAGCGCGATCGCCGCCCACGACAGCACCAGCAGGCGCAGCGTCGCACCCGCGCCCCAGAACAGCGTGGTGACGGCCAGCGAAACCTGTCCCAGCGGGTCTTTCCACAGCAGCGTGAAGCAGTGCCAGAAATCCTTGAGCAGGAACAGCGGGCTGCGGCTGAACGGCTTGTGCTCGATGGGCACCAGCGGGATGTAGAGGTTGAACAGCGCGGCGATCAGATAGATGAAGAAGATGACGAAGATGGAGAGTTCCGGCGGCGTCACCTGCAGCGGGACGTGCAGGTATTGCAGCAGTGCCGTGGCGACGCTGGGCGTGATGAGCATGCCGCCGACCACCGCCCCCAGGATGATGGCGCTGACCGTCAGGCCCTCCATCCAGCTGTTCGCCCACACCAGCCTGGCCGGCGGCAGGTACTCGGTGAGGATGCCGTATTTGGCGGGAGAATAGGCTGCCGCGCCGAAGCCGGCCAGGCCATAGGCCAGCAGCGGGTCGATCCCGGCCAGCATGGCCAGGCAACCCGCCATCTTGATCGCGTTGCTGATGAACATCACGCGCCCCTTGGGCAGCGAGTCGGCAAACGCGCCGACAAAGGGCGCCAGCAGGATGAACGACACGATGAAGGCCTGCTGCAGCACCGGCGTGTGCCAGCTCGGCGCATGATCCTGCTTGAGCAGGGCGATGGCGGCAAACAGTAAGGCGTTGTCGGCGAGCGCGGAAAAAAACTGTGCCGCCAGGATGGTGTAGAAGCCGCGATTCACTATAGGTTGATCGTTTGAGGGACGGGCTTTTATAACACGAAAATATGTGGCCTGCTATCATTCGCGCCAGTTTATCCAGCCCTTCCGTGAATTTCATGTCCCGCCCGATACAAGCCCGCATCGACCTTTCCGCATTGCAGAACAACCTGCGCGTGGTGCGGCGCACTGCATCCGGCCGCATCATGGCGGTCATCAAGGCGAATGCCTATGGCCACGGCCTGCTGCGCGCGGCTGCGGCGCTGGCCGAGGCGGAGGGTTTCGCGATGCTCGATGTGCGCGACGCAGTCGCCTTGCGCGAGGCCGGTTTCCGGCAGACCTTGCTGCTGCTGGAAGGGTTCTTCAGGGCGGACGAATTGCCGCTGCTGGCCGAATACGAACTGGCCAGCGTCATCCACAGTCCGCAGCAGCTTGCCATGCTGGATGCCTTTCCCCGCCGCAATGCCTTGCAGGTCTGGCTCAAGGTGAATACCGGCATGAACCGTCTGGGGTTCACGCCGGAGCAGGTCCCGGCCGCGATGGAGAAGTTGAAGCGGCATTCCGCCGTGCGCGAGATCGTGCTGATGACGCATTTTGCCCATGCCGACGAGCCGGAGGGCATCGCGGAACAGCTGGAGCGCTTCAGGGGGGTGACGGACGCCTATCGCATGCCGCGTTCGCTGGCGAATTCCGCAGCGCTGCTGCGCTATCCCTCTACACACAGCGAATGGGTGCGTCCCGGCATCATGCTTTACGGTGCGTCCCCGTTCGCCGACACCGGCGCGCAACAGCTCGGCCTGCGTCCGGTGATGACGCTGAGCAGCGAGATCATCTCGGTGCGCGAACTGAAGGCAGGCGACCGGGTCGGTTATGCGGGACAGTTCCGCGCCGACCGCGCGATGCGCATCGCGACGGTGGCCTGCGGCTATGCCGACGGTTATCCGCGCCATGCGCCGACAGGAACGCCGATCCTGGTGAACGGGCAGCGCACCCGTACGCTGGGCCGCGTATCGATGGACATGCTCGGCGTCGACCTGAGCGAAGTGGCGGATGCGGAAGTGGGCAGCCGCGTCACCTTGTGGGGGGAGGGCTTGCCGGTGGAGGAAGTGGCAAGTGCGGCGGGAACCATCAGCTACGAGCTGCTGTGCGCACTGGCCGCGCGCGTGCCGGTGACGGCAGCCTAGGACAGGTTCTGGATGATATCCGCGATCACCCTGTCCGCCGGTTCCGGCCTGCCGAACAGGTAGCCCTGGTGCACGACCTGCCCGCGCAGGTTCAGGAAGGCCGCCTGTTCGGATGTCTCCACGCCTTCCGCCACCACCTTGACGTGCATGAGCCTGGCTACCGCAAGGATGGCCTCGACCAGGGCGTCGTCATCGGGATCGACAGTCAGGTCCTGGACGAAGCTTTTGT
>JAJZUH010000178.1 GCA_021847165.1 Pseudomonadota bacterium | reverse complement strand
CAACGGACGCCAACGTTGTGGTATGCAAAAACGACGGCCCGACTCATTCCTCGCCGTCCGCAAACATGTCGGTTGCCGGCTCTGTCGCAGTCTTGGGCTTGCGGGCACGTTTCGGCCTGTCTTCGGCCTGCTGCTCCAGCACTGCTTCGACCAGATAGCGCGGACGATGACGTACTTGCTGGTAGATGCGGCCGATATATTCGCCCAGCAGACCAATGCCGAACAGCGCGATACCGATGAGGAAGAACATCAATGCAAACAGGGTGAACAAACCCTCGGCTTCGGGACCGATCACCAGGCGACGCACCACCAGGAAGACGAAGAACAGCGCAGAAAGCACCGAAATCAGCATCCCCAGCATGGAGAACATCTGCAACGGCACCAGCGAGAAGCTGGTCATCAGGTCAAAATTGAGACGGATCAGGCTATACAGCGAATACTTGGATTCCCCCGCCGCGCGCTCTTCATGCCCCACCACCACCTCGGCGGGATTGCGCGCAAAGCTGTAGGCCAATGCAGGGATGAAGGTATTCACCTCCTTGCAGCTGTTGATCGCGTCGATGATGTTGCGGTCGTAGGCGCGGAACATGCAGCCCTGATCGGTCATCTTGATGCGGGTGATCTTCTCGCGCAGTCCGTTCATGGCGCGCGATGCAATGTGCCGCCACCAGCTGTCGTTGCGCTGGCGACGGATGGAGCCGACGTAATCGTGGCCTTCGTCCATCTTCGCCAGCAACAGGCCGGTATCTTCCGGGGGGTTCTGCAAATCTGCGTCCAATGTCACCACGCGCTGGCCGCGGCATTGCTCGAAACCGGCCATGATCGCCATGTGCTGGCCGAAGTTGCCGTTAAACAGCACCACTCGGGTCACATCGGGGCGTTTCTGGAACTGTCCGCGCAGGATGGCGGCGGAACGGTCGCGGCTGCCATCGTTGACGAACACGATCTCGTAAGGGATCGCCAGCTTGTCCAAGGCGGGGTACAGACGGTCGAACAAGGCCTGCAGGCCCTGTTCTTCGTTATAAACGGGAATAACGACGGAAAGTTGGGGTGTGCTCATAGGGGCGGCATTTTACCGCAGAGGGCCCGGATAGCGAAATGCGCTAACTTGCCAGCACTTCCCGCACCGCCATCACCACGCGCTCGACATCCGCCTCGCTCATCCTCGGGAACAGCGGCAGCGTGACGATGCGGCGCCCCACGCTCTCCGCGACGGGGAACATGCCTTCCCTGAAACCGCGTTCGCGATACATCCTGAACAGGTGGATAGGCGGGTAATGCACGCCGCAGCCGATGTTGCGGGCTTTCATCTGCTCCATGAATCCGGCACGCACCACCCCTTGCGGCAGCACGATCTCGAACATGTGCCAGTTGGTATTCGCGAAATTCGCCAGCGGCAGCTGCACGCCGGTCTGCTTCTCGAAATCCGCACCGAAAGCCGCGAAATAATGCCTGGCCAGCGCATGACGGCGCGCGGTGATGGCATCCAGCTGCGGCAACTGGTTCAGGCCGATGGCGGCAGCGACATCGGTCATGTTGTATTTGCCGCCCAGCACATCCACGTCCATGCCGTCGAAACCGCTGCGCGTCACGCCTTGCAGGCGATATTTTTCCGCCAGCCGCGCCTCGTCCTCGTTGTTCAGCACCAGGCAGCCGCCTTCGGTGGTGGTGAGGTTCTTGTTGGCCTGGAAGCTGAACGACACGAAATCGCCGAACGAGCCAATGCGCTTGCCCTGCCACAATGAGCCGATGGCCTGAGCAGCGTCTTCCACCACGCGCAGCTTGTGACGCCGGGCAATGTCGTACAGACGGTCACGATCCACCGGCAGACCGGAAAGATCGACCGGAATGATGGCTCTGGTGCGCGGCGTGATCGCCGCTTCGACCTTGTCCAGGTCGATGTTGCGCGTGACCGGATCGATGTCCGCGAACACCGGCGTGGCGCCGGTCTCGATGATCACATTTGAGGTTGCCACCCAGGAAATCGGCGTGGTGATGACTTCGTCGCCCGCACCGATGCCTGCGATGCGCAGGGCGATCTCCATGGTGCAGGTGCCGGAGTTGAAGGTGCGCACCGGACGCCCGCCGAAATAGGCGGAGAGCTGTTTCTCGAATTCCAGCACCTTGGGACCGCTGGTGATCCAGCCGGAACGCAGCACGTCGCCCACGGCGGCGATGGCGGCTTCGTCGATGTAGGGTTTGGTGAACGGCAGGAATTCAGACATGCTCAAGCTCTCGAAATAATGATGACGCCAAAAATGATCACGCCCATGCCGACCAGTTTGGTCGGGTTGAAGGCTTCGCCCAGCAGATACCAGGCGGCCACGGCATTGACCACATAAGCCATGGACAACATCGGGAAAGCGATGCTGACCGGCACACGCGACAGTGCGAGGATCCACACCACCACGCTGATGCCGTAGCAGAACAGTGCGGTGACGATGTGCCATTCGGTCGCCAGCTTCCAGCCGATGGGCAGAATGTTCGCCGCGCTGAATTCGAAATGGCCGATGGCGTTGGTGCCCGCCTTCATCAGGATCTGGGCGGCGGCGTTCAGCATCACGCCGGTAAAGATCAAACCGAAGCTGACCAGGTTCATGGCTTGCTCACCACCACATATTGCTCATCACGATAAATCTCTTTCATCGCCATTCCCTGTTGCTGGAGTATATAAAACAAGGGCGTCGGCACGATAGCATAGGCTTCCGCCTGCGTGCTCCAGCGTTTGGCCAGCAGATCGACAGTGGGAATCCAGCGTTCCGGCTCCATCTTGATGCCGAAATCCATCTCGTCCTGGTAGCTCACCAGCGTAAACGTACGCTTGAGGTAGAACGGCAGCGTCTGCTCGTAGCAGAACACGGAATAGAACGGCACATCCGGCTTGATCAGCGGCTTGATGGCCTCGGCGAGAATATGACTGGAACGCTCCGGAGCGATGGTATTGTAGCCCGAGGTGGCCAACTGCGCGGCGGTGAGCGAAGAAAACGCCAGCCAGATAACCGCGACCATCTGGCGCTCACGGCGCAACAGCCACAACGCGCCGGCCACGCCGACGACCCAGATCGCCGCCGCGATCACCAGCCACACCGAGTAGTTGCCGTACATCTCGCGCTGCAACGGCGTATCGGCTGCCCTGTCCGCAAAAGGCGCCACAGCCAGCAGCACGATTGCCACGAACAGTGCCGGCAGCGTCAGCCAGAACAGGCGGCGCGCAGTCATTTCCGCCAGCTGCTTGCCCATCAGCAGCGCCAACGCCGGGAACATCGGCAGCAGATATGACGGCAACTTGGAATCGGAAACCGAGAAGAAGAGATAGACGAACACCACCCACACCAGCAGGAACCGCTCCGGACT
>JAJZUH010000177.1 GCA_021847165.1 Pseudomonadota bacterium | reverse complement strand
TCCGGCAGGGCCAGCACCGCATCCACCATCTGTCCCACCGACTGCGCCCGCAGCACGATATCGTGCTGCGGACAATACGGGTCGCCGGCACGGGCGAACAGCAGGCGCAAGTAATCGTGGATTTCGGTGACCGTGCCCACCGTGGAGCGTGGATTGTGCGAGGTGGCCTTCTGCTCGATGGCGATGGCGGGGGAGAGTCCCTCGATCAAGTCGACATCGGGCTTTTCCATCAACTGCAGGAACTGTCTGGCATAGGCGGATAACGATTCGACATAGCGCCGCTGCCCTTCGGCATACAGCGTGTCGAAGGCGAGTGAGGACTTGCCAGAGCCGGATAAGCCGGTGATCACCACCAGCTGGTTGCGCGGCAGATCGAGATTGATGTTCTTCAGGTTGTGGGTGCGCGCACCGCGTATCTTGATGTATTCCATGCCTGCCAGCCGCAAGTAAAGACGACCCGCCAATATACGCGAGTTTCGCCGCTTTCCCAAACGGCCACGAGTTCTGTCCGGCGGGTTCTTGCGTTATATTGGCCGGGCAGGGCGGCAGGGCTGTGGGGTAAGATGTCGTCCGGCGCAGCGGCCGGGTTCCCATCATTCGAGTCCTAATTCAGAGAGCGTCAATGGGTATTCTTGGAATTGCTTTTGTCAGTGCCTGCATCTATTTCTGGTCGATGCAGCAACACTATATTTTCGAGCCAACGAACGTCTTGCAGACAACGCCCGAGCGGGTGGGCCTGAAGGCGGATGAACTCCACATCAAATCAGGGACGGGCAGCGACAGCGGCGAACTGTTTTCCTGGTGGATACCCGCCGATGCAAACGATGCCCCCACGATGCTCTACCTGCACGGCAACGACAAGAACGTCGGTTATTACCGCGAACTCGAGTATGCGCGGATGATGCACAAGCTCGGCTACAACGTCCTCATGATCGATTACCGGGGCTATGGCAAAAGCACCGGCGGGCAACCCAGCGAGGCCAAGGTGTACGAGGATGCCGAATCCGCCTGGAACTATCTGGTCCGGCAGCGCGCCCTTATGCCGAACCGCATTTTTATCTATGGCCATTCCCTCGGCGGGGCGATCGCCATCGATCTGGCGGTCCATCATCCGGAAGCGGCCGGCATCATCGAAGAGTCCTCGTTCACCACGATGGCGGCGATGAGCGACATCGATTATGGCTTCATGCCCACCAGCCTGCTGATCCATGAGCGGTTCGACTCGTTGTCCAAGATAGCGCAGCTCAAGATACCGCTGCTGATCATTCACGGCACCTGGGACAAGACGGTTCCCCCCGGGATGGCCCAGCAACTCTATGATGCCGCACCGGAACCCAAGACCCTGAAGCTGATCAAGGGGGGGGATCACGAAGACAATTGCAGCGTCGCCAGAGTGGAGTGCCGCCAGATATTCTCGTCTTTCGTGTCGCAGAACCTGCATTAGCGGTGCGGGCATCTTGCTGCCCGCCGGCCCCGGCGAGGCGAAGGACTTTTAGCAAGCTTCCGGTAGAGGTCTGCTAAAATACTCGACTATCGCATTCATCTCTGCTTTATGTCGACCCCATCCATTTCCATGACTCCCCTCGAACGGCGCGCCAGCATTGGCCTGGCCGGCATCTATGGCCTGCGCATGCTGGGACTGTTCATCATCCTGCCGATCTTTGCCCTGTATGCCGAGAAACTGCCCGGCGGGCAGAGCCATTTCCTGATCGGCATTGCGCTGGGGGCATACGGCCTGACACAGTCCATCCTGCAGATTCCGGCCGGCTGGCTGTCGGATCGATACGGACGCAAGCCGGTCATCGTGGTCGGGCTGTTGCTGTTCGCGGCGGGCAGCTTCATCGCGGCATCGGCGGACGACATCTACTGGATCATTGCCGGGCGCGTGATGCAGGGTGCCGGTGCGATCAATGCGGCGGTGATGGCGCTGACTGCGGACCTGACGCGCGAGGAACATCGCACCAAGGCGATGGCGATGATCGGCATGACCATCGGCGTCACCTTCTCCGTCTCGATGGTGCTGTCCCCGTTGCTGTATAAACATATCGGCATGTCCGGCATGTTCTCGCTGATCGGCATCCTGGCCTTCGTTTCCATCGCCGTGGTGCTGTGGTTCATCCCCAATCCCGCCATCACGCGCTTCCATTCCGATACCGAAACCAATACCGGCAAACTGGCCGAGGTGCTGCGCAACAAGGATCTGCTGCGCATGGATTTCGGCGTGTTCACGCTGCATGCGATCCTGATGTCGGTGTTCATGCAGGTACCGTTCATCCTGCGTGCCGACGGACTGGATGCGCAGCACCAGTGGCAGGTCTATCTGCCGGTGATGCTGATCGCTTTCGCCCTCATGGTGCCGCCCATCATCATCGCCGAGAAGAAGGCAAAGATGAAGCAGGTGTTCATGGCAGCCATCGCGCTCGCAGCGGTGGCGCAGCTGGCGATCCTGTTCCTGCAGGGCAGCGTCTGGGGCGTGGCGATCTCCCTGTTGCTGTTCTTTACCGCCTTCAACGTGCTGGAAGCAACGCAGCCCTCGATCGTGAGCAAAATCGCGCCGCTCGCCGCCAAGGGCACGGCGATGGGCGTGTTCAGCAGCGTACAGTTCCTGGGCGCGTTCTTCGGTTCTGCCATGGGCGGGTTGCTGATGCAGTTCTTTGGCGGCAATTCGGTGCTGGTGTTTGCTGTCGGCATGCTGCTGCTTTGGCTGGTCGTCGCTTCCAGCATGCGGCCACCGCGGCCCCTGATGACCAGGATGTATCATTTGCCCGAATTGAGCGAAGAAGCGGCACGTGCGCTGCAGCAGTCTCTGGCACAATTGCGGGGGGTGAGCGAAGTGCTGGTGGTGGCGGGCGAGCAGATCGCCTGCCTCAAAGTGGAAATCGGCGGGTTCGACGAAGACGCGGTTGAAAATCTAGTGAAAGGGGCTTGAGATGTCGGTGAACAAAGTGATCCTGGTGGGGCGTCTGGGCAAGGACCCGGAGACCCGTTATATGACCAATGGCGAGGCCGTGACCAATGTCACGCTGGCGACTTCCGAGAACTGGAAGGACAAGAGTGGCGAGAAGCAGGAAAAGACCGAATGGCACAATCTCGTGTTTTATCGCCGCCTGGCCGAAGTGGCGGGCGAATACCTGAAGAAAGGTTCGCAGATCTACGTCGAAGGCAAGATCCAGACGCGCAAGTGGCAGGATAAAGAGACGGGCAAGGACCGTTATACCACCGAGATCATCGTCAACGAGATGCAGATGCTGGGCAGCAAGTCCGGCGGCGGCAGTTTCGAAGTGGTGGAGAATCAGGCGGCCGCCCCGGCACGCAGTGCTGCTGCCAAACCCGCAGCCGGCGCGGCGGGCAAGAGCAATTTCGACAACTTCGATGACGATATCCCGTTCTAA
>JAJZUH010000021.1 GCA_021847165.1 Pseudomonadota bacterium | reverse complement strand
GGCACCAGCTTGCCGTGCATGCGCTTGCCTTCGCCGTAGATGCCGATGTCGCCCGTCTCCGGCTGCGCGCAACCGTTATGGCAGCCGGACACGCGGATGTTCAGGTCGGCCTTGCCGCCGGACAGCAGCGGGCCCAGCACGGTGCTGGAGGTGATGCCCAGGCGGCAGGTCGAGGTGCCGGGGCAGGCGACCACGTTGTCGCCGACCTTCGGCTCGGACAGGCCGAGCTCAGCGATGCCGCTGCGCAGGGCCGCCACTTTCTCCTGCGGCACGTTGAACACGGCGAAGTTCTGGTCCTGCGAGGTGTGGATCTCGCTCAGCCCCTGTGCCTGCAGCAAGGCCGCAAGGCCGCGCAACTGGCCTGCCTTGACGTCGCCGATGGGCAGCGCGATGGGGAACACGAACAAACCGGCCTGGCGTTGCGCAAAGAGCCTGCGCGGTGCGCCTTGCCCCGGCGTTTCAGTGCCGTCCGGCGTGCGCCATTCTCCTTGCGGATAGGACTGGCCGGCCAGCGCCTGCCTGGTGCGCACGAACTCTTCGCGGTATTTCTCCAAAAAGCCTTCCGCGCCGAAACGCTCGACCAGGAACTTGATGCGCGATTTCGCCCGCTTGGTGCGGTCGGAATACTTGTTGTGCAGCGACACCAGCGCTTCCATGGCGAACATCAACTCGCTCTCTGGGATGAACTCCTCGACCACGATGGCCTCGCGCGGCTTGTGCCCGAGCCCGCCGCCGGCCCGGATCCTGAAACCGGGCTGGCCGTCCTTGCGTACCGCGATCACGCCGCAGTCGTGCAGCAGCGATTGCGCGCAATCGGTCTCGCAGCCGGAGAAGGAGATCTTGAATTTGCGCGGCAGTTGCTGGTTGAGCGGGTTGCGCAGGAAGTGCAGGGTCGCGCCCTCCAGGTGCGTGTTCACGTCCACATGCTCTTTCGGGCATACGCCGGCCAGCGGGCAGGCTGTCATGTTGCGGATGGTGTTGCCGCAAGCTTCGCGCGAAGTCATGCCGGCCTGGGCCAGGCGACGCATCGCCGACGGCATCTTGATCAGCGGTACGTAATGGATCTGGATGCTCTGGCGCGTGGTCACATGCGCGATCTGGTGCTGCGAGAATTCCTCGGCGATATCGGCCAGCACTTCCAGTTGAACTGCATTCAGCCGACCGCCCGGCACCTTGATGCGCAGCATGTTGACGCCCTGCTGGCGCTGCCCGTATACGCCCTGCTGCAGCCGTATCGCCGTAAAGCGGTCGGGATCGATGCCGCCTGCATTGAAGATGGTGATCGCCTCTTCGAAACGGTCGATCTCGTCCAGATCGGACAGATTGCGAGTATTCAAGCTCATTCTTGCTCCTTTCAATTCAAAACCAGCCGGGTACCGATGAGCAACAGCATCGTTGCCAGGATCGGGCGCAATACCTTTTCCGGCACCTTCGCGCTCAGATGGCTGCCGATATAGATGCCCGGCAAGGATCCCAGCAACAGACTGCCCAACAGCACGAAATCCACCGTCCCCAGCGCCATGTGTCCCAGGCCGGCTATGGCGGTGAGCGGTACGGCATGCGCGATATCCGTCCCCACCACCCTGGCTGTTCCCATGCGCGGATACAGGAACAGCAGCGCCACCGTACCCAGCACACCGGCGCCGATGGAAGAGACCGTCACCAGTGCGCCGACGATGAAACCGGTGGCCACGGTCGCTGCGGGCAGGCGCCGGTGGTGCAGCTCATATACCGTGCCATCGCTGCGCAGGGCGATCCGTTTGATCCGGTCTTTCAACAGCAATGCCGCGGCCGTCAGCAGCAGCGCGATGCTCAGTACGCCGGTCACCAGGCCGCGCAGCGACTTTTCATCCAGCGCCAGCAGTTTCAGCAAGATGACGGTGAGCAGTGCCGCCGGCAGGCTGCCCAGGCTCAACAGGCCGACCACTTTCCAGTCGACCGTACCGTTGCGGCCATGCACCCAGCCTCCCAGCGCCTTGGTGAGCGAGGCATACAGCAGATCCGTGCCGACCGCCGTCGCCGGCGCGACGCCGAAGAGCAGCACCAGCAACGGGGTCATCAACGACCCGCCACCGACGCCGGTTACCCCGACGATCAGGCCGACCAGAAAGCCGGAGACTGTGTATAGACCATCCATTTGCGCACCTCGATCACTGCCACGGGACGCATTCTAGGTCCGGCTCTTTATATATCTAAATACTTTTATGTTAATATCTTATAATTAATGGATATATAAGGAGCGGCCTCATGAACCTGCAACAGTTGCGTTACCTGAACGAGATCGTGCGCTGCGGCCTGAACATCTCGGACGCCGCCAATGCGCTCTATACTTCGCAACCGGGGGTGAGCAAGCAGATCAAGCTGCTGGAAGAAGAGTTGGGCGTCGACATCTTCGTGCGCAACGGCAAGCGTATCGTCGCCATCACCGACCCCGGCAAGGCCGTGCTGGAGATTGCCCGGCGCATGCTGCACGAAACGGAGAACCTGAAACAGGTCGGCGACGAATTCCGCACCCAGGACAGCGGCTCACTCACCGTCGCCACCACGCACACGCAGGCGCGTTATGCCCTGCCGCGCGTGGTCAAGGAATTCACCCTGCACTATCCGGGCGTGAAGCTCGGCCTGCACCAGGGCAGCCCGACGCAAATCGCCGAACAGGTCCTGAACGGCGAGGTGGATATCGGCATCGCCACGGAAAGCCTTGCACTGTATGACGAACTGGTGACCCTGCCCTGTTACGAATGGCATCACTGCGTGGTGACGCCCCCCAGGCATCCGCTGCTGCAGGAGAAACGCCTGACCCTGAAGAAACTGGCGCAATATCCCATCATTACCTACGACTTCGCCTTCACCGGACGCAACAAGATCAACCAGGCGTTCAGCGAAGCCGGCATCGAGCCCAACATCGCACTGACCGCAATCGATGCCGATGTGATCAAGACCTATGTGGAGCTGGGATTGGGCATCGGCATCGTCGCGCAGATGGCTTTCATCCCCGACCGCGATCGCCAGCTGCGCATGATCGATGCCGGCCATCTGTTCCAGCCCAGCACTACGCGCATCGCCATCCGCAAGAATCAATATTTGCGCGGCTTCGGCTATCATTTCATCGAACTGTTCGCGCCGCACCTGACGCGCGAGGTGGTATCGAAAGCGCTGCACCTGACCGCCTAGAGGGCGCGTCGTCCCATATGGGATGCAGGAACCAATCGGGCATGCGAATGGCGCGTGCCGGTAGGACGCACCATCCAGGGGAGCGCTCTCCCGGCGCTCAAACGCCGGTGCGCGGTGCCGCTACCTCGCGGTAAAACCGGCAGGTGTTCTTGCCGCCCTGCTTCGCCAGGTACATGGCCTCATCCGCCTGTTTGATGAGTTTCAAGGTCTCCCTGGCATCGTCCGGATACATGGAGATGCCGATACTGCCGCCGATCCGGCATTCCTGGCCGGGCAGTTCGAACGGCACCGCCAGGGCGCCGATGATCTTTCCCGCCACCTGTGCCGCGTGCTCTTCCGCCCCGATGTTGTCCAGCACCAGGATGAATTCGTCACCGCCGACCCGTGCCACCGTATCCGAACTCCTGATGGTTTCCTTGAGCCTTCTGGCGACCCCTTTCAACAACTGATCGCCTGCATCGTGTCCCAGGGTATCGTTGACCTGCTTGAAGCCGTCCAGATCGAGGAACAGGACGGCTGCCTTGTTCTTGTTGCGTTTCGCCAGCGCCACCGAATGATCGAGGATGTCCAGGAACAATGCGCGGTTCGGCAGGTCGGTCAGATAGTCGTAGTGCGCCAGATGGGCAATCTTCTGCTCGGCCCGCTTGCGCTCGGTGATATCCCGCACGATACCGATGAAATAGCGATGTCCGCCCAGCACCATTTCCGATATGGAAATCTCCATGGGGAACTCTTCGCCGTTCTTGCGCACCGCCACCAGTTCGCGGCCGCGCACGCCGAGTATGTGCGACCGGCCCGTCTGCAGATACCGGCCGATATATGCATCATGTGCGCTGCGCTGGGGCTCGGGGATCAATATCCGCACATTCTTGCCCAGGGCTTCCTGCTGCGAATAGCCGAAGATATCCTCGGCCGCCGGGTTGAACCCCTGTATCTCGCCCGACTCGTTGATCGTGATGATGCCGTCCATCACGTTGCTGATGATGGATTGCAGCTGGTTCTGGCTTTTTTCAAGGTCTCCCTTGGTCTGTTTCAGGTTCGTCACCATCTGCCAGAACAGCTTGACTTCGAGACCGCTTGCCACCCGCCGGTCGCCGAATATCCGGAATGCCTCTTCGGCGATCGTATCGTCGTGCGACAGGTTGTATACGATGCAGTCGGGATAACCCTTGCAGGCTTGCAGTGCCGCGACCGCATCGGTATAGGTCGGGATTCCGTGCGTTCTCGCCAATGCGAGGCCGGGAGCATCCGGGTTCATGTCCGCCATGGCCACGACACTGACCAGACCGTCCTCCATGAACATCTCGAGCAGCGCGGTACCGCCACGCCCTGCTCCGATGATCAGGACCGGATACCCCTGGATAGCTTGTGCCCCCATCTTTCCTCCTGTCAGATCGAGCGAGACTTACTGCAATTCTTGCACACTTGACCGACACCTGCCCGGATGGGACAAGCCCGTTTGCATGAGGGCAGCCTCGGCGACGTTCGTGTTGGTCCCGGGCCGATCAACTGGCTCCGCGTTTGGCAAAGTCCTTGAGACGAAAGCCGAGTGCAAACAGTACGGCAAAGTACACTGCGCCTCCCAGTGCCACCAGCCAGGTCAGGTGGATGATGCGCGCCCAGCCGTGGGTGTCGAGCCAGTGCTGTTCGCTGCCCATGCCGAACCACAGTGCCAGCGCCAGCGCCAGCAAGGCGATGCACAGTTTGAGGAAGAATTTCCCCCAGCCCGGCTCGGGCCGGTAGATGCCGCGCTTGCGCAGGAAATAGAACAGGATCGCCGAATTGAAACAGGCGCCAAGGCCAATGGCCAGCGCCAGCCCGGCATGATGCAAGTGCATGCCGAACACGAACAGCAGGTTCATCAGTTGCGTGGCGAGCAAGGTGACGATGCCGATCTTGACCGGGGTCCTGATGTCCTGCCGCGCATAGAAGCCGGGCGCGAGCACTTTCACCGCAATCAGACCGATGAGGCCGACGCTGTAACCGGCCAATGCATTGCGCGTCATCAGCACATCTTCGGCAACGAAGGCGCCGTGCTGGAAGAAGGTCGCGAGCAAGGGAACGGCAATCATGCCGAGCGCCAGCGCAGCGGGCAGCGTAAGCATGCAGACCAGGCGCAACCCCCAGTCCAGCAACCTGGAATATTCCTCCGTACTGTTGTCGGCGTGATGCTTGGAAAGCGAGGGCAGCAGGATGGTGCCGAGTGCGGCGCCCAGCAGGCCGGACGGGAATTCCATCAGGCGGTCGGCGTAATACAGCCAGGAGACGCTGCCCGCCACCAGAAACGAGGCGAAGATGGTATTGATGATGAGGCTGATCTGGGAGATGGAGACACCGAACAGTGCCGGGCCCATCTGCCTGATGATGCGCCACACCCCGGCGTCTTTCAGGTTCAGGCTCCATGTCGGCAGCATGCCGATTTTCCTCAGGAACGGGATCTGGAACGCCAGCTGCACCACGCCGCCGATGAACACTGCCCACCCCATCGCCAGGATGGGCGGATCGCAGTAAGGCGCCAGCCATAGCGCCGCACCGATGAAACACAGGTTGAGCAGGATGGGCGCGAAGGCCGGCACCCAGAACTTGTTATAGGTATTGAGGATGCCCGCCGCCACCGCCACCAGCGAGATGAAGAAGATATACGGCGAGGTGATGCGCAGCAGTTGCACGGTGAGCGCGAACTTGTCCGGCTCCTTCACGAAGCCCGGCGCGCTGATATAGACAAGGACGGGCGCGGCAACGATGCCGATCAGGGTGACGCCAAACAGAATGATCGCCAGCAGCGTCACCACATGGTCCACCAGCAGCTTGGTCTCGTCGTGCCCCTTGCGGTTCCTGTATTCGCCGAAGATCGGCACGAAGGCCTGCGAGAACGCGCCCTCCGCGAACATGCGGCGCAGCAGGTTGGGCAGCTTGAAGGCGACGAAGAAGGCGTCGGTGGCCATCCCGGCCCCGAAGATGCGGGCGATCAATACATCGCGCACGAATGCCAGGATGCGGGAAACCAGGGTCAGGCTGCTGACCGCGGCAAGGGCCTTAAGCAGATTCATGGGTCTTCAGGATCGGACGAAGCCGGGCGAGGACGAGGTTACCAGCCATTGTTTTCCGGAGAACGGCGTTCCATGCTGATGGTGGGAAACATGCCGGTCGCACCCGCATCCGCCCGGCGGCGTCCGGCACGGACGGTCAACTGATTGGTCACCACGAATTGCCTGACCAGTTCGAACGCATGGGGATCCGCCGTTTCCAGGGAGAAACGCACGACTACCGAAGGTATGCCCTGGATCACCATCGGTCGCAGATAAGAGGAATACAGTATCCGCCCGTCATGCCCGGTGGTCGAAAGCATGTCGCTGAGGCGCTCGCCCCAGTTGGACGGGCGAAAGCTCGTCCCGTCTTTGGTGATGCCCTGGATGACGAATTCGGCAAGATCAGGAGAACGGTCTTTTTTGTCTAGCAATTTGGATTTCCGCAAGTCTTGTTCACTGGAACCGATTGTAACATCGCCCCGTTGCCCGGATAACGCCCCCCGCCCGAGGCTACCAGCCGTTATTTTGGGGAGAACGGCGCTCCTGCCCGGCTGCCAGGTATGCCTCCATGGCCTCGGCGTCGCGGCTTCCGCGTCCGGCGCGCACCTGCAAATGGTGCTCGGCGACGAAATGCTTGATCTTTTCGAACGCCGGTTCGTCGACCAATTGCAAGGAGAGGCGCACCACCAGCGCCGGCACCCCGTCGATCAGTACCGGGCGCACATGGGCAGCATACGGGGATTGCCCGTCCGCATCGGCAGCCCCGAGTTTGCTGCACAACTGTTCGGCCCATTGCGGCTGCTGGAAGACCTGACCGTCAACTGTTTTCCCGTAAACCACGAATTCGGCGGCACCTGGCAGCATTCCCGTCTCCCGACATCATCCCGTTCAAACGAACAACGGCATCCATCCCCTATCGGCGCCATCATACCACCGCCCTGCGGGGGCGCACCGCCCGTGCCGCACGCGCGGCAATATCCCCGGCGAGCCGGAAGCCGCCCGCCGTCGGCAGCGCGTCCCGATACATATTTATGTAAAGCCGTCCCCGGCTGTCAGGGCCTCCCCGGAAAAAAGCGTTTGCCAAACTCCGATTCAGCCTCTAGAATGCGCCCCTTTCTGAAAAGCCGAATTCTCAAGGAGCAGTGTCATGGCAAATAGCGCACAAGCCAGAAAACGTGCAAGACAAGCAGTCAAGCAGAGCCAGCATAACGCCAGCCTGCGTTCCGAACTGCGTACCGCGATCAAGAAGGTCACCAAGGCGATCGAAGCTGGCGACAAGGCTGCGGCACAAGCCGTATTCCAGGCATCGACCAGCGTGGTGGATTCCATCGCCGACAAGAAGATCGTGCACAAGAACAAGGCTGCCCGCCACAAGAGCCGATTGTCTGCCGCAATCAAGGCGATGGCCTGATTTATTGCAGACGGTAAGTCTGCGACAGAAGGCCGACGAAACTGTCGGCCTTTTTTGTTTATAGTTGCATCCATCAGAGAAACAACAAGACCGGAAAGCTTGCCATGTCACATTTGATGAACACCTATGCTCGGCAACCCGTCACCTTCACCCATGGGGAAGGCGCATGGCTATGGGACGTTAACGGCAAGCGCTATCTGGACGCCCTCTCGGGCATCGCGGTCAACACCCTGGGGCATGCCCATCCGCGCTTCACTGCCGCGCTCGCCGCGCAGATCGGCAGGCTGATCCATACCTCCAACCTCTACCAGGTCCGCGAGCAGGAACTGATCGCCGACAAACTGTGCCAACTTTCCGGCATGCAGGAAGTGTTTCTGTGCAACTCCGGCTGCGAGGCGAACGAGGCGGCGATCAAGCTGGCACGGCTGTATGGCAACCAGCGCAGCGTCGACACCCCCACCATCATCGTGATGGAGAAAGCCTTCCATGGCCGCACGCTGGCCACCCTCTCCGCCACCGGCAACCGCAAGGTGCAGGCCGGCTTCGAACCGCTGGTAAAAGGTTTCGTACGCGTGCCGTACGACGACCTCGACGCCATCCGCCAGGTCGCTGCGCACACCCCCAATGTCGTCGCCGTGCTGGTCGAACCTATCCAGGGTGAAGGCGGCATCCGCACGCCCGACATCAGCTACCTGCAGGGTTTGCGCAAGATCTGCGACGAACACGAATGGCTGTTGATGCTGGACGAGGTGCAATGCGGCCTGGGCCGGACCGGCAAGTGGTTCGCCTTCCAGCACACCAGCATCATGCCGGACGTGATGACCCTGGCCAAAGGACTTGGTTCCGGCGTGCCGGTGGGTGCCTGTCTGGCCGCCGGCAGGGCGACAGGTACGTTCAAGCCGGGCAACCATGGCTCGACCTTCGGCGGCAACCCGCTGGCCTCGACCGCTGCGTTGGCCACGCTGAACATCATGGAGCAGGACAAGCTGCTCGACCATGCCGCCAAGCTGGGCAACTGGCTCAAACAGCAGTTGCAGGCAAAACTGGGGGGAGCGAAAGGGGTCGTGGCCGTGCGCGGACAAGGGCTGATGCTGGGCATCGAACTCGACAGGCCGTGCGGCGAAATCGTCGGCAAGGCGCGGGAGAATGGCCTGCTGATCAATGTCACCGCGGACAACGTGATCCGCTTGCTGCCGTCGCTCATCTTCTCTGAAACCGAAGCGCAACAGTTGCTGGATATACTGTGCCCGCTGGTGGCGGACTTCTTGGCGCAGGAGTGAACATGAGCGGCAAACCGATCAAGCATTTTGGCTCCGACATCACGCCCGCAAGCGAACAGGCGTCTTCACTGAAGCCCCTGCGGCATTTTCTGCAATTCAAGGACCTGAGCCGCGACGAACTCGAATACCTGTTCGAGCGCACCCGCATCATCAAGGAGCGCTTCAAGCGCTACGAAAAATACTGGCCGCTGACCGACCGCACGCTGGTGATGATCTTCGAGAAGGCCAGTACGCGCACCCGCCTGTCGTTCGAGGCGGGCATGCAACAGCTCGGTGGTTCGGCCATCTACCTCAACACCCGCGACTCGCAACTGGGCCGCGGCGAACCGGTGGAAGATGCCGGACAGGTCATTTCGCGCATGAGCGACATCGTGATGATCCGCACATTCGAGCAAAGCATCATCGAGCGCTTTGCCGCTCATTCGCGCGTACCGGTCATCAACGGGCTGACCAATGAATACCATCCCTGCCAGGTGCTGGCGGACATCTACACCTACGTCGAACATCGCGGCAGCATCAAGGGCAAGACCGTAGCCTGGATCGGCGACTCCAACAATATGTGCAACACCTGGCTGCAGGCAGCCGAGATACTGGATTTCAACGTGCACGTGTCCACCCCGCCCGGCTACGAAGTGGAGCCCGAGCGTGCCGGCCTGTTCGGCGAGGACCATTACGAAGAGTTCACCGACCCGATGGAAGCGGCTCGCGGCGCGGATCTGGTCACTACCGACGTTTGGACTTCGATGGGTTTCGAGGCGGAGAACGAAGAGCGCATGAAGGACTTCGCCGACTGGCAGGTGGATGGGGACATGATGCGCGTCGCCGCCAGGGACGCGATCTTCATGCACTGCCTGCCCGCACACCGCGGCGAGGAAGTCTCGGCCGAGGTCATCGACGGCGCGCAATCCGTCGTGTGGGATGAGGCCGAGAACCGTCTGCACGTGCAAAAGGCTCTTATGGAGTACCTGCTGCTGGGAAAAATATCGGCATGAGCGATCGCTCGACAACACCGGAAACCAACAGGCATAACCAGAAAAGCAGGCTGGCCGACCACATCCTGCCGTCGTCGGCCACCATGATCGGGGTCTGCATGACGGTCATCAGCGTGTCCCAGCTCATCCCGAAACACAGCATCAGCAAGCACGTCGATGAACTGCTGGCCTTCGACAGCCTGCTGTTCCTGGCCAGCGCCATGCTGTCCTATTTTTCCATCCGTCATCCGGACGGTGCGGAGAAACTGGAACAAAGCGCCGATATCATTTTCCTTGTGGCCATCGCGCTCATGGTCATCATCGGATTTGTCGTTTCTTTTGAACTCATGATTGATTAACCCGGTTGATAAATATGTCAGACATCAAAAAAGCCGTCCTCGCCTATTCCGGCGGACTCGATACCTCGGTCATCCTGAAGTGGCTGCAGGATACCTACCAATGCGAAGTGGTGACCTTCACCGCCGACCTCGGCCAGGGCGAAGAACTGGAACCGGCGCGCCAGAAAGCGCTGAAGTTCGGCATCAAGCCGGAGAACATCTTCATCGACGACCTGCGCGAGGAGTTTGTGCGCGATTTCGTGTTTCCGATGTTCCGCGCCAATACGGTTTATGAAGGCGAATACCTGCTGGGCACCTCGATTGCGCGGCCGCTGATTGCCAAACGCCTGATCGACATCGTCAACCAGACCGGTGCACAGGCCATTTCGCATGGCGCAACCGGCAAGGGTAACGACCAGGTGCGTTTCGAACTGGGCGCCTATGCGCTCAAGCCGGGCATCAAGATCATCGCCCCCTGGCGTGAATGGGACCTGCTGTCGCGTGAAAAGCTGCTGGCCTACGCCGAAAAACACGGCATCCCGATCGAGATGAAACACCGCCAGGGTGGTTCGCCCTACTCCATGGACGCGAATCTGCTGCATATCTCGTATGAAGGCCGTCACCTCGAGGATCCCTCGGCCGAAGCCGAGGAGAGCATGTGGCGCTGGACGGTGTCGCCCGAAAAGGCGCCCGACCAGGCCGAATACCTGGACCTCGAGTACGCCCATGGCGACATCGTGGCACTGAACGGCAACAAGATGTCGCCGGCACAGGTACTGACCAAGCTGAACGAACTGGGCGGCAAGCACGGCATCGGCCGCCTCGACCTGGTGGAGAATCGCTATGTCGGCATGAAGTCGCGCGGCTGTTACGAGACTCCCGGCGGCACCATCATGCTGAAGGCGCACCGCGCCATCGAATCCATCACGCTGGACCGCGAAGTGGCGCACCTGAAGGATGACCTGATGCCGCGTTACGCCAGCATGATCTACAACGGTTACTGGTGGAGCCCGGAGCGCCGTGCGCTGCAGGTGCTGATCGACCATACGCAGGCCTGCGTCAACGGCTGGGTCCGCGTCAAGCTGTACAAGGGCAATGTGATCGTCGTCGGCCGCGATTCCAAGAGCGATTCGCTGTTCGATCCGACCATCGCCACCTTCGAGGACGACAAGGGTGCCTACGACCAGAAGGACGCGGGCGGTTTCATCAAGCTGAACGCGCTGCGCATGCGTATCGCCGCGAACCTGAAGAACCGAAAATAGGATCTGCGCAACCGGAGGGCACATGCTTCACGAACTGAGCGGCGATATCCTGTTCAGCAGCGCCCGGGCGATCGTCCAGGGCGTTGCGCCGAACGACGATTTCCACCATGGCCTCGCGCTGCAATTGCGCGAGCGCATGCCCGCGATGTACAAGGACTTCCGCCATCATTGCCAGAGCAGCCACCCGAAATCCGGCGAACTGTGGGCATGGATGAGCGCCGACGGGCGTTACCTGATAAACCTGTTCACCCAGGATGCCGCTTACGAACACGGCAGCAGGCCAGGTCATGCATCGCTGCATCACGTCAACCACAGCCTGCACGCACTGCGCAGCCTTGTGCAGAAGGAGAAGATCGCCAGCCTCGCCATGCCGCGCCTTTCCTGCGGCATCAACGGGCTGGACTGGAGCGACGTGCAGCCCCTGATCGAGAAACACCTCGGCGACCTGGATATCCCGGTCTATGTATATACGACCTACCAAAAAGGCGTCAAGGCCAACGAACCCAGATAACGTAAAAAAGGAAATCACAGCATGTCAGACAAAATCGATAACGTCAGCGTCGGCAAAAAAGCCAATGTGTTCTTCGACGGCAAGTGCGTGTCGCACTCGGTGTTCTTCCCGGATGGTTCGCGCAAGACCGTCGGCGTGGTGCTCCCCAACAGCAAGCTCACCTTCAACGTCGGCGCGCCGGAACTGATGGAGATCAGCGGCGGCGAATGCTCGGTGAAAATCGCCGGCGAATCGGCGTTCAAGACCTACGCCGCAGGCAGCAGCTTCAGGGTGGCCGAGAACGGCAGCTTCGACATCCACACCGGCGCGGAAGCAGTGCATTACGTGTGCAGTTTTGGTTCCGACTAATCTGAAGGTTAGCTTTCACCGCAGCCACCGCTAAGCCGGGAGTTGTGGCCAAACCGAATTTCAAGGAGAGATCATGCCATCTTTCGACATCGTTTCAGAAGTAGACAAGACCGAGGTCAAGAACGCGGTCGAGCAGACCAACAAGGAAGTCAGCACGCGCTTCGACTTCAAGGGCTCCGACGCGCGCGTCGAGCAGGCCGAACTGGTGCTCACCGTGTTCGCCGACAACGAGTTCCAGATGAACCAGGTGCAGGACATCCTCAACGGCAGGCTGACCAAGCGCGGTGTGGACATCAAGTGCCTGGACATCAGCGACAAGATCGAGAAGATCAGCGGCAACAAGGTCAAGCGCAATTGCACCGTCAAGGTGGGCGTGGAAACCGAACTTGCAAAGAAGATCGTCAAGCTGATCAAGGACAGCAAGATGAAGGTGCAAGCCAGCATCCAGGGCGATACCGTACGCGTTACCGGCAAGAATCGCGACGACCTGCAGGCCGCCATCGCCTTCATCAAGAAATCGGTCACCGATTTTCCTCTGCAGTACCAGAATTTCCGCGATTGAAACGATTCTTCGGTTTATTGCTTGCCGCGTTGCCGGCCTTGTGCGCGATGCACAAAGCCGGTGCGGATGAACTCTCCTATCCCGACATCGTCCTGGACGATGTCAAGCATGTCGTCACTGCGCCCGCACGCTGGGATGAAGCCGATTGGCGCACAGCCGGCTGGGCATCGCTGACCGTAGTCGGCACCGCACTGATCGTCGACCGCCCGCTGCGCGACGAAATGAGGCGCCATTCGGGCGACAACAGTTTCATCACGCAAGTGGAACGTTTCGGTTCGCAATATGCCGCTGGCGTGGTCGGCGGTTTCTATGTGGCGGGGGCGCTGGCCGGCAACGAAACCTCCCTGCAGGTGGCGCAGGACGGACTCGCCGCCAGCCTCATCGCCAGCGGCATCATCACCCCCACCATCAAGCTGGTCGCCGGACGCAGCCGCCCCCGTGCCGGCGAGGCCATTTACAGTTTCAGGCCGTTCAGCGATGCCAATTCCTCTTTCCCGTCCGGCCATACCACCGAAGCCTTCGCGCTGGCCGCGGTCATCGCCAATCATTACGACGAGACCTGGGTGGCCTGCGCCTCCTACTCCATTGCCGGCCTGGTCGGTCTCGCGCGCAGCTACCATCAGGCGCATTTCGCTTCCGATATCGTGGCCGGCGCGATGATCGGTACGCTGGTCGGCAAGAGTGTCGTCGCGCACAATACCGCGTTGCGCTCCAGGAAGGTGGTCTTGCTTCCCGAGCTGGCACCGGGTCTAATTGGCGTACGCATAGCAGGGAGTTTCTGACATGAAATCCGTACTCGTCCCCCTGGCCAACGGCAGCGAAGAACTCGAAGCCGTGACCGTTCTCAATATCCTGCGCCGCGCCGGCATCGAGGCTGTCAGCGCCAGCCTGGACGGCCATCCGATACGCGGCAGCCGTGGCACCATGCTGATCCCCGATACTTCGCTGGATGAGGCGCTGAAACGCCGTTTCGACATGGTGGTGCTGCCCGGCGGCCAGCCCGGCACCAACAACCTCAAGGCCGATGCGCGCATCATCCGGCTGGTACAACGCATGGCGGCGGATGACCTGTTTGTCTGCGCGGTGTGTGCTGCGCCTTCCGTGCTGGCAGCGGCGGGATTGCTGGACGGCAAGCATGCCACCAGTTTCCCCGGCGCGCTGGATGCCTTCCCTAAAATCCTGCGCCAGCCGCACGCGGTGGTCGAGGACGGCAAACTCATCACTTCGCGCGGTCCCGGTACGGCCATGGATTTCGCGTTGACCCTGGTGGAACGCCTGGCAGGCAAGGCCAGACGGGACGAGGTTGAAGCCGGCCTGGTGCGCGCGTGATCTCGCTGCTGCAGAAGCTTCCTCCTTCGCTCGTCGCACTGCTGCTGCAATCCGCTGCGTTCATGCTGGTCGTATCGGCCGTACGCGAATTCGGCTTGCATCCGGCGCCGCTGGCCACCGCCCTGCTCTGCGGCATGCTGGCTGCCGCCCTCAGCCGCGTTGCGGGCATGGCACGCTGGTGGCTGTTCATCCAGTTCGCCTTTGCCCCAGCACTGGTGCTGATGCTGGCACTCGACATCCCGCCCGGTTTTTTCCTTGCCGCATTCCTTGTCATGCTGGTGGTGTACTGGAGCACCTTCCGCACGCAAGTCCCGTTGTACCTGTCCAGCAACAAGGTATGGCAGGCGTTGGCGTCCAGGCTGCCGGCAGGCCCATTCACCTTCATCGACCTGGGCTGCGGCATCGGTGGCGTGCTTGCATATCTCTCCCGCATCCACCCGCAAGGACGCTACTACGGGGTGGAGGCCGCACCGCTGCCTTTCCTGTGGAGCTGGCTGCGTACCCGGTTCGGCGGCTCCCGGGGTTGCACGGTACATTGGGGCAGCCTGTGGCACCACGATCTGTCCCGCTACGATGTGGTGTTCGCCTATCTTTCGCCGGTGCCGATGGCACAGTTGTGGCTCAAGGCACAGCAGGAGATGCGCCCCGGCAGCCTGTTCATCAGCAACACCTTCGCCGTGCCGAACCACCCGCCGCATGAGACCATCGATATCGATGACCTGCACCGCTCGACGCTGTACGTCTGGCGCATGTAAGCCCCCCGATTCAGAACCTCCACCTGCCACACTGCCCGGACCTTCGCGTTGCGCCATTCCTTCATGCGTCCGCATTTAAGCGGCGCTTAAGCTTGGCCTACTAATCTGCACGCCGTGCACTACATCGTCAAGGAAAGAAAATGATTCGTACATTTCACGTGCTGCTCATGGTGCTTGTCGTTGTCGCCGGTTTGATGTCACTGTCTGCTGCGGCACAGGAAAAAGGCGACGCACTTGCCTATCTGCTCACTGTCAGAAATTAAGGAGGCCCGCCATGATGTCCGGAACTGCAAAATTTTTACACGCCATCGCTGTCGCCATGCTGCTGATGGGTACCATGATGTCCTTTGCCCATGCCGACGATGACGACGAACGCACGCCCAGCGTCAGCAACGCCCTGTGGCAAACCGAATGCGGCGCCTGCCACGTCGCCTACCCGCCACGCCTGCTGCCAGCAGAGTCATGGCGTACATTGATGTCGGGACTGGATCGGCACTTCGGAAGCGATGCCAGCCTGCCCCCCGCAGCCAGACAGGAGATTGGCGCCTTTCTTGAGAAAAATGCGGGCAGCAATCGCCATGCGACCGGCCAGCCGATCCTGCGTATCACCGAGACACGCTGGTTCCAGCGCGAACACGATGAGGTGCCGGAACGCACCTGGAAGAACCCCAAGGTAAAAAGCCCTGCAAACTGCGCCGCCTGCCATACCCAGGCAGAAAGCGGCAAATACAGCGAGCACGGTATTAGAATACCCAGATGAACCCGCCCGACCGGCAGACTATCCGCAGACAGGCCGCCAACGCCGGGTCCGTATCCATGCAGCACCAAAAGACCGGGGAAGACCTGCAGTGACTTGTCGGATGGGGATATGCGCATACTGTTGATCGAAGACGATGCCCTGCTGGGCGATGCGATCCAGGCCGGACTGAGGCAAGCTGGCTATGCCGTGGACTGGATGAAAGACGGCGTCTCGGCCGACCAGGCGCTCGCCACCGAAGCCTACGCAGCAGCGGTGCTGGATCTGGGACTTCCCCGAATGTCCGGACTGGAGGTATTGCGGCGCTTGCGCAACCGTCAGGGCACCATCCCCGTGCTGATCCTCACTGCGATGGACACGGTAGATGACCGGATCAAGGGACTCGATGCCGGCGCCGACGATTATCTGGCCAAACCATTCGACATGGGCGAATTGTCCGCACGCGTGCGGGCACTGATCCGTCGCGCCAGCGGCAAACCCGTGCCGACCCTGCGGATCGCCGGGGTGGAACTGGAACCCGCTGCGCATCGGGTGCGTTATCTTGACCGGAGTATCGACCTGCCAGGCAAGGAATTCGCCGTTCTGCATGCCCTGATGCTGAATGCAGGCCGGGTGCTGTCGCGCGCCCAGCTCGAAGAACAGCTGTATGCCTGGGGTGAGGAAGTCGAAAGCAATGCGGTCGAGGTGTATATCCATCATCTGCGTCGCAAACTGTTTCCCGACCTGATAGAAACCATCCGTGGCGTGGGTTACCTGATCGCCGATGACAAGAAAATCTGAAATGCGCAAGCTCAATTCTTTGAAACAGCGGCTGCTGTTGCTGTCGATAACGACCGTTGTCGCAGTCTGGATCGCTGCAGCCGCCTTTACCTATTTCGATGCGCGCGAGGAGTTCGACGAGATACTCGATGCGCATCTCGCGCAATCCGCCGCGCTGCTGGCGACCCAGGCCCCGCACGAACTGGAAGAGGTCGAAACGGAACATGCCCCGTTGTTGCACAAATACTCCCGCCGCGTCGCGTTCCAGATATGGGAGCAAGGCCATGTACTGCGCCTGCACTCCGCCAACGCCCCCCAGCAACCGCTCAGCCAGCGCCAGCAGGGTTTCAGCGACAGCCTCATCGACGGCCGGCGCTGGCGAGTCTTCAGCACCTGGGATGATTCCGGCAGGAATCTGATCCACGTAGCGGAACGTGCCGAAACCCGCGACGAGCTGGCACAAGACATCGCGGGCAACCTGCTCAAACCGCTGTGGCTCTCCTTGCCCTTGCTGACCCTGTTGCTGTGGCTGGCGGTAACGCGCGGCCTGCGCCCGCTGGTGAGACTGACCGCCGACGTTGCACAGCGCGAACCGGACAATCTGGCCCCGCTGGATGCGGATAGCGCACCGAGCGAAACGCTGCCGCTGATCGAGCGGCTCAACGAACTGTTCGTCCGCATCGCAGCCTCTCTGCAAAAAGAGCGGCGTTTCACCGCAGACGCCGCGCATGAATTGCGTACTCCGGTGGCGGCGATCAAGGCGCAGGCACAGGTAGCCCGCGCAGCCGTCTCCGAGGCAGAACGCAGCCATGCACTCGACAGCGTGATCCTCGGTTGCGATCGTGCCGCACACTTGATCGATCAGCTGCTGACCCTCGCCCGCATCGACTCCCTGAGTCCCGAGGCGAGCGCACCGTGCCATCTCGAAGCCATCGCCGCCGCAGTGATCGCCTCCATGGCGCCAACCGCCCTGGAACGGGATGTGCGGCTCGAATTGACCGCAGCCGACCAGACAATGGTGCGCGGCAACCCGGTATTGCTGCAGATCCTGGTACGCAACCTGATCGACAATGCCGTCCGTCATACCCGGCACGGGACAACCGTGCGCATCGACATCGAACATGCGCATGGAAAGACGCTATTGTCGGTCAGCGATAACGGCCCCGGCATCCCTCTACCGGAACTGGAAAGAGTAATGGAACGTTTCTATCGGCCCGCGGGGACCAGTGCAAGCGGAAGCGGACTGGGACTGTCGATCGTCAAACGCATCGCAGAAATCCACGCCGCCTCCCTGCAACTTGCGCCAGGCAAGGATGGCGTCGGATTGAACGTCATCGTGACATTTCAATAATGAGAATCGGGCAGATTGGCGCAGGATCGCCTGAATCGTAGCCTGCGGACCGACGGAAAATCCATTCGCCTGGCATATGCCGCGCATGCCGGAATAATTAAAACACGCCTCGTCTCAATGGGTTATAAAACGCCTCCGGAAACTCTTCCCAACCCTGATTTTTTTAGATAGGATGCCTCCCCAATCCAGTTGTACATCCAAGCGGCACAGACTGCATCCTACAAAATCTAACCCACAGCGAGAAACAAACATGAGCGAACATATCCGTTATGTCACCGATGCCACTTTCACTGCCGAGGTGCTGCAATCGCCGCTGCCCGTGCTGGTCGACTACTGGGCGGAATGGTGCGGCCCCTGCCGCATGATCGCCCCGATCCTGGACGAGGTATCCAAGGAATATTCAGGACGGCTGAACATCGCCAAACTGAACGTGGACGAGAACCAGCAAACCCCGCAAAAATATGGCGTGCGCGGCATCCCGACGCTGATGTTGTTCAAGAACGGCAACATCGAGGCAACCAAGGTCGGCGCATTGTCCAAATCCCAACTTACCGCTTTCATTGACAGCCACATCTGAACCCTTTAATCTCCCGCCCGCAACTGCCCTGTTTCGTCCTGAAACCCAGCCTTACAAAACTAACTAACGACACTCAAGGCAGTACGGCGCGGGAACACCCGCAAAACCCAGTAACACTTCCCATGTAATTCATCACAACC
>JAJZUH010000176.1 GCA_021847165.1 Pseudomonadota bacterium | reverse complement strand
GCCGACATTTACGGACCTTCGCAGCCGACCATGCTGGGGATCAGCGGACGCCCGGTCTCCAAGGACGGCAAATCCATGGAGCCGATGGAAGGACATGGTTTGCAGGCGATGTCGATCGGGTTCATGATTGAAGGCGATGATGCGCCCATGGTCTGGCGCGGACCCATGGCGACGCAGGCGCTGGAGCAGCTGTTGCGCCAGACCCGCTGGGACAACCTGGATTATCTGGTGATCGACCTGCCGCCGGGCACGGGCGACATTCAGCTCACGCTGGCGCAAAAAGTGCCTGTGACCGGCGCAGTGATCGTGACCACGCCCCAGGACATCGCGTTGCTGGACGCAAAGAAGGGCCTGAAGATGTTCGAGAAGGTGGATGTGAAGATCATCGGCATCGTGGAGAACATGAGCACCCATATCTGCTCCAAGTGCGGACATGAAGAACATATCTTCGGCGCGGGCGGCGGGGAAAAGATGTGTGCCGACTACAATGCGGAATTCCTCGGCGGATTGCCGCTCGACATCCGCATCCGCGAGCAGGCGGATTCCGGCACGCCAACGGTGGTGGCAGATCCTGACGGCAATCTGGCCAAGGCCTACAAGCAGATCGCAAGGCGTGTCGCGGTCAAGGTGGCCGAGATGGCGCAGGACCACAGTGCGGCTTTCCCCAAGATCGTGGTGCAGAATACCTGAGCAAGGGAACGAATGGCTTGCGCCATTCATGCCGGGTTTGACAGGAGAGAGACATGGGATCGTTCAGCATTTGGCATTGGTTGATCGTATTGCTGGCCGTGGTGCTGATATTCGGCACCAGGAAACTGCGCAGCGTGGGCGG
The DNA here is from genome assembly GCA_021847165.1 of Pseudomonadota bacterium. GTDB lineage: Bacteria > Pseudomonadota > Gammaproteobacteria > Burkholderiales > Gallionellaceae > Sideroxyarcus. Next base: position 2,622 of record JAJZUH010000176.1, on the reverse strand, counting down.
CGATCTGGGTGGTGCGGTCAAGGGATTCAAGGACGGGATGCAAGCGGCAAGCGACGCACCCAGGCGGCTGGAATCTGACGGCCGACCGTAAAGTAACGGGCGGAGCGCTCCGGCGTTCTGATGGTTGTGCCGGGTTGTCTTCCTGGATATTGCTATGAGTCATCGCATCTTTCGCATCGCCTCCATGGGGCAGCAACCTGTCCCGGCGGATTACCGTGCCCTGGATCGGGCGCGCGATTTTTCGGACACGCTGCTGGATGCCCTGCAGCGCCCGCTGCGCGACCTGCGCATTTCGGTGACGGACCGCTGCAACCTGCGCTGCACCTACTGCATGCCGCGCGAAATATTCGACCAGGGCCACAGCTTCCTGCCGCGCACCGAATTGCTGACCTTCGAAGAGATCGAGCGGCTGACGCGCCTGTTCGTTCGACTGGGCGTGAGAAAGATACGCCTGACCGGTGGCGAGCCGCTGTTGCGGCGCGGTATAGAGCAGCTGATCGAACGGCTCGCCCGTCTGCGGACCGCGACTGGCGAATCGCTGGAGATCGCCCTGACCACCAATGCCGTATTGCTGGCACGCAAGGCGCAGGGGTTGAAGGACGCCGGATTGAGCCGCGTGACTGTCAGCCTGGATGGCCTGAGCGATGCCACTTTCCGCCGCATGAGCGATTCGGAGGTCGATGTGGCCACCGTACTGGAAGGGATAGATGCTGCGCAGGCGGCGGGGCTCGGGCCGGTCAAGGTCAATATGGTGGTCAGGCGCGGCGTGAACGAGCACGAAATCGTGCCGATGGCCGAATACTTCCGCCATTCCGGCATCGTGCTGCGCTACATCGAGTTCATGGATGTCGGCAGCACCAATGGCTGGCGCATGGATGACGTTGTCACCGCGAGCGAGATCCTGCACCAGATTGCCGGACGTTTTCCGCTGGAGCCGATCGAGCCCAATTACGATGGTGAAGTGGCGGCGCGCTGGCGCTATGCGGACGGCGCTGGCGAGATCGGCGTGATCGCCTCGGTCTCGCAGACGTTCTGCCATGAATGTACCCGGTTGCGGCTTGCCACGGACGGCAAGCTCTACACCTGTTTGTTCGCGGGCGAAGGGCTGGATCTGCGCGCACCGTTGCGCCAAGGGGAAGGAGACCAGGTGCTGGTCAACCTGATCGCAGATCGCTGGGAGCGGCGTACCGACCGTTATTCGCAATTGCGCCATGCGGCGGCCGGACAACCAGAACATCCGGTCAGGAAGATCGAGATGTCGTATATCGGGGGCTGAGGGTCAGCATGGAAACCCAAATGAACGATGAGCAACTCCTGCGCTACAGCCGGCACATCCTGCTGCAGGAGATCGGCATCGAGGGGCAGCAACGCCTGCGGGATGGCCGTGTGCTGCTTATCGGCCTGGGAGGGTTAGGCTCGCCCGCGGCGCTCTACCTGGCCGCGAGTGGCGTTGGCCAGCTCACGCTGTGCGACCATGACACGGTCGATTTCAGCAATCTGCAACGCCAGATCATCCACCGCACCGGCATGGTAGGCGAGTCCAAGGTCGTTTCCGCACAGGCTGCCCTGCGCGAGATCAATCCGGAGGTAGAGTGCGTCGCTCTGCCGATCCGTGCCGACGAAGCGCGCCTGTACGAACTTGCCGCGCAGGCCGACGTCGTGCTGGATTGCAGCGACAATTTTGCCACCCGCTATGCGGTCAACCGTGCCTGTCTGGCACAGCGCAAACCGCTGGTATCGGGGGCCGCCATCCAGTTTCACGGCCAGGTCGCCGTATTCGACTACCGCCGTGACGGTGCGCCCTGCTACAACTGCCTGTTTCCCGAGGACAGCGAGGCGGAAGAATTGCGCTGCGCGACGACCGGCGTCTTTTCACCCCTGGTCGGCATCATCGGCACGTTGCAGGCTGCGGAAGCGCTCAAGCTGCTGATCGGCATAGAGCGCGGCTTGAGCGGCAAGCTGCTGTCGGTCAACGCGCTGGACATGAATATTCTGCGCACCAATCTGAGCAGGGATCCCGCCTGCCGCGCCTGCGGTGGAGATTCAGTCCGTGCGATCGCGGCAAAACTGGAGGATAGCTGATGGACAAACTCACCCATTTCTCCGAAGCTGGCCGTGCCCGCATGGTTGATGTTTCGGAGAAAACCAGCACCCAGCGCGTTGCTGTCGCCAGCGGCGTGCTGCGCATGCAGATCGCCACGCTGGAGCGCATCCGTACCGGCCAGATCGCCAAGGGCGACGTGCTGACCGTGGCCGATGTCGGTGCCGTGATGGCGGCCAAGCGCACACCGGACATCATCCCGATGTGCCATTCCATCGCACTGTCTGGAGTGGAGATCGAGTTCGGCGAGATCGTCGAACCGGATGCGCAGGGTTGCGTCGGAATCAAGGTTGTCGCCACCGCCAGCTGCGTCGGGCAGACCGGCGTCGAGATGGAGGCGTTATGTGCAGCCAATGTCGCGCTGCTCACCATCTATGACATGTGCAAGGCCATAGATCGCGGCATGCGTATCGAGTGCGTGCAGCTGGAAGAGAAGCGCGGCGGCAAGAGCGGCGTATGGAAGCGGGGTGACACCATATGATCCGGGTGCTGTTCTTCGGCCCGGTGGCCGACCGCGTTCA
>JAJZUH010000020.1:5246-18740 GCA_021847165.1 Pseudomonadota bacterium | reverse complement strand
GAGTTCATCGGCATGAACTCCTGTCCCGATACAGAGCGCCAGGAACAGCCCAATCCCAGATAATTTGTTCATCTTGTCTCCTTTGTTAATGCAAAACATTCTGATTCGTTCACATCCCGATACCGACTGCGGCGTTCACCTGCCAGGCATTGCCGAGCTGCGGGCCATTCAAATTCTGATACACCGTACCACCAGCCTCGATTGAAAGATTGCTGGATCTGTATCCGTATGCCGAGCCTGAAATGGCGATTCCACCCAGCAGATCGATGCGTTTACCGCCATAAAAGGCCGGATTGCTGCCTTGCATCAATCCGGAAATTTGCGGATCGGCACCGTGAATCGCGCTCTGGGTCGTTCCTGCAATCCGGCCTGTCAAAGTAACGGTATGCGTCAGGTCATAGCCGCTCCATGCATCCAGTTCATGTTTATCGCCATAGCGATATCCGTTTGAATTATTGCCCAGCGGAATGCGCCCCCGGTAAGCCCAGCCCCACGACCATCGATCTGCATGATTCACGTATGTCAGGCCCGGCAACAGGTCCACGGTACCGGTGCCCAATTGCATCCCGTAGGTCGCCCGCATCGTCATAATTTTATTCATCGGTGTCAGCATCGAAGCGGATGCATTGATGCTGCCCGTGGGCAGGCTCAATCCCCAATCCATATGAGCATAACTTGCCTGGCTCTGGTAGATGCGCCACAACGAATTGACTGTCGTATCTCCCACGCCGGATGTGGAACTGCTGCTTTGGCCCAATACCGTGGATCCGGCGCTGCCCGCAAATGTCGTCATGCTCATCGACTTGTTCAAGTATGAAGCCATCGCCATCAGGTTGATGCCATCCGCTACGCCATACATCAGGTGGAACATATGAGTTTCCACGTCCATTGAAGTGGGAACGATCCGGTACATTTCTGGCACCGTCATCCCCCCGCTGTTCATGGTGAGCCCCGAAGGCACGGTTGTGACTATCGTCTCAGGCGAGACTTTCGTTGTGCCGATGTAATTTCCCTCCATCCGCATATACATGGGCGTATAGCTGAACATGACTTTACCCGCATCAATCATGTTTGCGGCATAAACACCTGCCGGTGTTTTAGCGTGGCCGTTCTTGCTTGGCATTGCGTCAGTCGGGATAGCCTGTAATCCCGGATCAGTTTGGCTGGCGGGAACCATTACGCCCTCATCAGCCCGGACAGGCGCAGATGCAACTATCAAAGTTAATGCTGTCGCACCTGCCAAGACCTTCGCCAAATTCATTTTGTACATCGTTATCTCCTGATCTCGTTCCTTGAACGCATGCTTTGTTTCCGGCAACGATGCTTTGGCAATTTACGTGCCAAATAAAAATAATGTGCATTCATCATGTTAAGTATAAAATTTTGTCGCATTAGCTACATCGTTATGTATTAAATAACACAACGATAGGCGATGCTCTCATTCTCCATCCTCGTGCTGACTGGCATAAAATCAATCGATATTTATAATTGTTTTAATAAATATAATTCATTTGATAAATTAATCTAACTCGCACATATTAGCGTCTGATTATTGAGGTTGAGAATGACTCTGGAACAATTGCGGATTTTTGTCAGCGTCGCCGAACGCGAGCATATGACCAAGGCGGCAGCTGCACTCAATGTGACCCAGTCAGCCGCCAGCGCAGCCATCGCAGCCCTGGAAAAACGGCATGGAGTCGTTTTATTCCATCGCATTGGACGCAGGATCGAATTGACCGATGTCGGCCGCATCTTTCTGGATGAAGCAAGGGCCGTATTGGGGCGAACTGCCAGCGCCGAACTGGTGCTGTCCGAGTTCGGCGGGTTAAAACGCGGCACACTGCGTATGGTTGCAAGCCAGACGATTGCAGGTTACTGGCTGCCTCGACACTTGGCCAGCTTCCACGAGCGCCACCCCCAGATCACCATAGAACTTGCCATCGCCAATACGGAACAAGCGATACATAGCGTCACCGCAGGGAGCGCAGAGTTGGGTTTTGTCGAAGGCATGATCGAAGATGCAGCGATATCGCATTGGCCGATCGCACACGATCAATTACTGCTGGTCGGCAGCGAACCGGTTGTGCAAATCGATAACGAATGGCTAAAGAGGGCACGCTGGATCATGCGCGAATCGGGTTCGGGTACGCGCTCGACCTTTGCAGAGGCACTGCGCAGCCGCGGTCTGGACCCAGCAGCTCTCGACGTCGCGCTGACCTTGCCTTCGAATGAATCCGTACGCACGGCGGTCGAATCCGGGGCCGGGGTCGCCGTGCTATCCGCGCTTGTAGTCGCCCGCGCCCTGAAGACAGGCGTCCTGCATGCCATGCCGTTCGAACTGCCGGCGCGCCCTTTCTTCGCCATGCACCACAAGGAACGCTACCGCAGCAAGGCGGCGGATGCATTGCTTGATTTGATAAAGGAAAACGATTCATGAGTACCAAACCCATTACGCGACTTGCCGACCATCTCAATCCGCTTTCGCAACTCGAAAGCCCGCGCGAGATGATCCGCCAGTTCACCCCCAATTGGTTCGCATCCACCATGGGGACCGGCATCCTGGCGCTCGCATTGCCTCAAGTGCCGGGTGCAGGCCAGACAATGCGGACCATAGGTGAAGGGTTGTGGTTATTCAATATCGGCTTATTCAGCCTGTTTACGCTGCTTTACACTGCCCGCTGGATCATGTTCTGGCAGGAAGCCAAACGCATTTTCAGCCATAACATCGTATCGATGTTCATCGGTACCATCCCCATGGGATTGGCAACGATCATCAATGGCTTTATCGTCTTCGGCCTGCCGCGCTGGGGCAACGGAATGATCGCTGTCGCACAGATACTATGGTGGTTTGACGTCGCCTTGTCTATCGTTTGCGGAGTACTCCTGCCCTACTTCATGTTCACGCGCCAGGAACACCGCATGGAAAAGATGACGGCAGTTTGGCTGTTGCCCATCGTTGCGGCGGAAGTCGCCGCTGCAAGCGGCGGCCTGATCGCTCCCTATCTGACCGATCCGGGCAATCAGTTCGTCATGCTCATCACCAGTTACGTGCTGTGGGCCTATTCCGTTCCGGTCGCGCTTGGCATCATCACGATACTGATCCTGCGCATGGCATTGCATAAGCTGCCGCCGGAAAGCATGGCCGCATCGAGCTGGTTGCCTCTGGGCCCTCTCGGAACCGGTGCGCTCGGCATGCTGGTGCTGGGTGCAGATGCGCCCGCCATCCTGGCTGCGCACGGCATGGCCGGAACCGGGACGATCGCTGCCGGCATCGGTCTGATTGCCGGCATACTGCTCTGGGGGGCCGGTCTCTGGTGGCTGCTGCTTGCCAGCCTCATCACGTTCCGCCATTTCCGCGCCGGGATTCCGTTCAACCTGGGATGGTGGGGCTATACATTCCCTCTGGGTGTCTACACTGTAGCGACACTCAAGCTGGGAACCCAATTGGGCATCGGGGCCTTTTCCATCTTCGGCACATTCCTGTGCATCGTGCTTGCGATGATGTGGCTGCTGGTCGCTGCGCGCACCCTGCATGGCGGCTGGCAAGGCCATCTGTTCGTCTCGCCCTGTATTGCCAACGTTAACTAGGACGAGTCGGCCCAGTGCGGCAAGCTGTGCTCAACGTTACAGGCCGATAGACCTGAAGATGCGGATCTTGGCAAAGTCCATGATCAGCAAATAGCCCAGTACCAGGATCAGGACGCCGGCCACCAAGGTCAGCGGGATAGGTGCCATCAGGATGCCCTGGCTGGCCAGTATGCCGACCACGACAATGTCCAGGATGGACGCCCGCAACAGCCAGCGGCTTGGCGCCGACTGCCAGAAGTGTCGGCGTTCGCGCACCAGATACACATTGCCCTGCCCGGTAAAGGCAAGCATCACGAACACCAGCGTCTGCAATTGCGGCAGGGGAAGATGCAGCCAGTCGCGGCCGGCAAAGAATACGCTGAAGGACAGGATCAGCACGAAGCCGGCCAGAATACCAGCCGTCAGCATCAGTCTTGGCACATCCCAGCGTTCCGGCTTGGTTGAATAGGCCACATTGTCCGTGGCGATGGACATGGTCACGAAGTCATTGGTGAACAGCAACAGGACGATCAGCATGGGCGTAATGACGAACACGCCGGTCAGCATGACCCCCAGGCTCAGAAAGATGGCGATCTCCAGCGTCTTGATGATCTTGTTCAGGGTATAGGTCAGCATGCGCTGGTAAATGCGCCGACTGGTTTCCACTGCCGCCCGGACATCGGACAGACCGGGATTGGTGAGTACCAGGCTGGCCGCCGCCTTGGCAACATCTGTGGCATTGGCCACGGCGATACCGACTTCTGCCTGTTTGAGCGCGGGCGCGTCATTGACACCATCGCCGCTCATGCCGACTACATGGCCGGCCAGTTGCAGCGACTGAACCAGCGCATACTTGTCCTCCGGCAGTACCCGCGCGAATACATCGTAGTCCAGTACATTCCTTTTGATCTCCTCGCGCAGGTTTTCAGGCGGACACACACGCTCCCCGATACCGACTTTTCCTGCAATGGCACGTGCGGTCGCCGGCCCATCGCCAGAAACCATGACTACGCGTACCCCCAGATCATGCAAGTCGTGGATCAGCGCTTGCGAATCCTCGCGCGGCGGATCCTGCAAACCGATCAATCCGGCAAGTTGCAGCCCACTTCCGCTCGTTTCAACTGCAACGGCCAGCATGCGGGAACCATCCGCCCCCAGCCGCTCGACATCCTGGGCGATCTGCACATTGCCATGAACCAGTGCCGCAATCACACGCGGCGCCCCCTTGATCACTCTCATCTTGCCTGTATCCAGGTCGAACAGCGCTTCGGAACGTTTGGTTTCCGGATCGAATGGCACGAATTGCAATCTGCGCGGCCTGTCTGCGAGCTGCCCCTGAGATCGTGCAGCCTCGATGATCGCCATATCGATGGGATCCTGGGTTGCGTCGTCACAGGCCAGTGCCGCCAGGTGCAGTAACTGCGAAGTTGTGTATGGCGAATACGGATAAAGCGCTGCAAGCGCCAATTTGTTCTGGGTGATGGTGCCAGTCTTGTCGCTCGCCAGCACATCCATGGATGCGGCCTCCTCGATGGCAGAAAGCCGTGTAACCAGCACGCCGTTCTTGGCCAGCTCCAGCGCGCCCAATGCCGTCGCAAGCGTGTAGGTAGCCGGCAAAGCAATCGGCACCGAAGCAACCAGCAGGATCAGGGCGAACGGAATGACCTCTGAGATCGGAAGATCGCTTGCCAGAGTATAGAGCAGCAAGGCAGCAACAAGAGCCAGGTCCAGCGCGACCAGATATTTGACAATGGTGAAGATGAGATTTTCCAGATGACTCGTGGTGCGGGCGTTCCGCACCAATTCTGCAGTCTTTCCGAAATAGGTATGCGAGCCGATCGCTGTGACTTCTCCTGAGGCTTCGCCGCGTTTCACGATCACGCCGGCATAAACTGTCTTCCCCGTCATGGCTTCGATGGGCAGCGCCTCGCCGGTTAACGATGACTGGTCGAGCAGGACCTGCCCTTCAAACAGGCGCACATCCGCCGGTACCAGATCCCCCATACGCAGATGCACCACATCCCCGGGGACCAGTTCTCCTGCCGGAAGCTTCTGCCAGACACCGTCGCGCAATACGCGCACCTGGATTTCCAGACGGCTCTTCAACAGTGCCAACGCATTGTTGGCGCGGCTTTCGTGGATAAAACTGAGGATGGCATTGAATATGAGCAAGGCGGCGATAATGGCTGCCTCATCCGGTTTTCCCAGTGCCAGCTGCAGCGCAATCGTCACCTCGAGCATCCACGGGACAGGTGCCCATAGTTTCTTCAGAAAGGATAGCCAGGGATTGGCCCGTTCTTCTGCAACTGCATTCGGTCCATACTGCAATTGCCGCTGCTGTGCCTCGATACTGGTCAATCCTTGCATGGTGATCACCTCGGGCTTTGACTTGACAGGATGTCCGTCGACCGCAGCTGTGAATCGATCATGACCGGCTCCGTTGTACTTTGCCAATTGTTGCAAAAATTATATTTGGATTATGGTTAACCTTGATGAATTTAAATTTAACGAGGAATTGCGTTGCGGCCCTGAACGAACTGGTTCTGCATGCAGTGATGGCAATTCATCCAGGCCACTGAAGTATAACCATGCTCGCCTGTATTCCATGAGTGCGGCCCCACTGGCCTGCAACATGCCGCAGTCGTAGAATCCCCGGACAACTGGCAGAATCGCGATGCAGCCTGCAAAACTGACCGGCGTACTTTCATCGCTTATGCCACACACCGCATCGCGGCTAACCGAACCATAAGGGGGCTGTATGAACACACGCCTGACACGACGGAACTTCCTGAAATCAGCCAGCATCGCCTTGGCTCTGATACCGCTTGTCGTTATTTCAAGGCAGGCAAGAGCGCAGTCGAACACGGCTGTGCGCGCGCAATTGAAATACCAGAATTCACCTAAAGACAATATGAGCTGCTATACCTGTCTTGAATTCATCGCGGGAAAAACCAGCCAGGATCCGGGCAAGTGCAAGGTCATCCCGGATGACGACGAGATATCCCCCAACGGATATTGCACCAAGTGGAACACGATGTAATTGCCGCGCGATGGACAATTGCGGAAGGTAAAGCAGCCGGCTGCCGGAAACGGTCGTTTGGATGGTGTTTGGCATCGTTAAAAATAGAAAGGACTTGCAACATTTCTGCTGCAAGTCCTTGTTACTACTGGTCGGGGCGGGGAGATTCGAACTCCCGACCCCTTGCACCCCATGCAAGTACGCTACCAGGCTGCGCTACGCCCCGAGGGCGCGGATTATAGCAGAGCTCAGGTCGTTACTTGAAGCAGTTTTGTTGATTTTTTGCCGTCAGGCATGCAACAGCGTGATGATTTCGCGCAATTCCCGCTTGAACGAACTCATATTGAAGTCGCCAGGAATGTTTGCGACACGTTCTTCCTGATTGATCGCGTGCTGGTCCAGACGGCTGCGTGCGCCGCTGATGGTGAAACCTTCCTCGTAGAGCAATTGCCGGATACGCCGGATGAGCAAAACTTCGTGATGCTGGTAGTAACGACGGTTGCCCCCGCGTTTCACCGGCTTCAGCTGGGTAAACTCCTGTTCCCAATAGCGCAACACATGCGCCTTCACCCCGCACAATTCGCTGACTTCGCCGATGGTGAAGTAGCGTTTCGCCGGGATGGGCGGCAGTTCGGAATTAGTTACGTGGTGTTCCATGATAGGTCTTTTCTACCATGCTCTTGAGTTTCTGGCTGGGATGAAAGGTGACCACGCGGCGGGCGGTGATTGGAATCTCTTCGCCTGTTTTCGGATTGCGGCCCGGGCGCTGAGGTTTGTCGCGCAACTGAAAATTACCAAAGCCGGAAAGCTTGACGCTTTCACCTTGTTCCAGTTGCATCCTGATTTCCTCAAAGAACGCTTCCACCATGTCTTTTGCTTCGCGCTTGTTCAAGCCAACTTTTTCAAACAGCAGATCGGCGAGTTCCGCCTTGGTCAGTGTTGTCATATTCCCCTCTTATGCTCGCAACTGCGCGCCTTGGTGCAACATTACCGCAACCAGACGAGCCACTTTTTCTTCAATCTCGTTCTCAGTCAAAGTTTTTTGAGTATCTTGCAATAACACACGGAATGCAAGGCTTTTTTTGCCTTGCTCCACGCCTTTGCCGCGATACACGTCAAACAGGTCCAGTTCGACCACGCCCGGCACTTTTTCAGCCTGCATCGCATCGAGCAGGGTTTGAACGGACATGCCCTCATCCACCAGGACAGCCAGATCGCGGCGTACCGGCGGGAAGCGGGATATGACTGCCCAATGGGGTACCGCGCCTTGAGTCAAGGCGGCCAATTCGATCTCGAACCAGATGACGGGTTGTGGCAAGTCGCTTTGTTGCTGCCATTGCGGGTGCAATTCACCGATCCAGCCGACAGACCTGCCGTCCAGCAGAATGCGGGCAGAACGGCCCGGGTGTGACGCCGGATGGGATGCCGCCTGGAATCCCGGTTTGCGCGGTGCGAACAAGGCTTCCACATCGCCTTTCACATCGTAGAAATCCACATGGCGTGCAGGTACCCCCCATTGCTCGGATGCTGCCCCGCCATAAGCCAATCCGGCCAAACGTTCGTTCTGTTCATAGCTGCCAGCCTCGGCGGCAAAGCATCCGCCGATCTCGAACAAGCGCACGCGCGGGTGCTTGCGCGCAAGATTGGTACGCAATGCGCCCAGCAAACCGCCCAGCAGGCTGCTGCGCATCACGCTCATCTGGCTGGCAATGGGGTTTTTCAGGGCGATGGGCGCGGCATTGCCACACAGATCGCGTTCCCACGCCGCTTCAACGAAAGCGTAGTTGATGGTTTCCTGGTAGTCGCGCAACACCATGGTCTGACGCAACTGCGCCAGCGGCCGTTGTGCCTCGACCTGCGGCAGTATGCTCATGCGCGCCTGTGTCGGAACCGGCTGGATGTTTTCATAACCATGTACGCGCGCTATTTCCTCGATCAGGTCTTCTTCGATGGCGATATCGAAGCGGTAGCTGGGCGGCGTAACGGAAAATTCATCGTCTTTTTGCTGAAAAACCATGCCTAGCCGCGCCAATATCGAGGCAATGACATTCGCTTGCAGCGCCACGCCCAGCACACGGTGCACGCGCGATGTTCGCAGTTTCACCGGCTGGCGCTTTGGCAGCTCGCCCAGTACTTCCGTCACCGCACCGGGCTGACCGCCGCAAATGTCGACGATCAATTGCGTGGCACGATCCAGTGCCGTCCGAGTGGCTGCAAAATCCACGCCGCGCTCGAAACGATAGGAAGAATCGGAACTGAAACCGAGAATACGGGACTTACCCACGATCGCACTGGGCGCAAAAAATGCACTTTCCAGGAAGATATCGGTAGTCGCCTCATCCACGGCGCTGTCGGCACCGCCCATGACGCCAGCCAGTGCAATCGGCTCCTTAGCGTCGGCAATCACCAGCATGTCGTCTTTCAGGGCAACGACTTGCTCATTCAGCAGTTTCAGACTTTCACCGGAACGGGCGAAGCGTACTTCGATGTCGCCATTCAGTTTGTTCAGATCAAAAGCATGCAGCGGCTGCCCCAGTTCCAGCAATATATAGTTGGTCACATCGACCAGCGCGCTGATGCTGCGCAGACCGCAACGCTGCAGGCGCTGCGCCATCCATGCAGGCGTAGCTGCCTTGGCGTTCACACCGGAGATCACGCGCCCGCTGTAACGCGGACATGCTGCAGAAGCAGCCACCTTGACCTTGCGGCTTTGGCTGCCTGTCTGCTTGATGGGTGCTTGCGGAACGCTCTGCAGAGAGGCGCCCGTCAATGCCGCAACTTCGCGCGCGATGCCGTTCAGCGACAGGCAATCGCTACGGTTCGGCGTAAGCTTCAGTGTGATCAGACGATCGTCGAGATCTAGATGTTCGCGGATGCTTTGTCCGACGACAGCATCGGCTGCCAGCACCATCAGGCCGGCGCTTTCTTCCGCCAGCCCGAGTTCCTTCTCCGAACACATCATGCCGAAGGAGGCGATGCCCCGCACCTTGGCCTGCTTGATTTCGATACCGGGCAGCTTTGCGCCGACCAGCGCACAAGGCGCCTTCATTCCCACGACCACGTTCCCTGCGCCGCACACGATGCTCAGCGGTTCGGCTTGTCCGACGTCTACAGTCAGCAGATTCAGGCGATCCGCATCGGGATGTTTGTCTTTGCTCAGCACCTGTGCCACGACTACCTTGTCGAAGACGGGTGCAACAGGCACCGACGCCTCTACTTCCAGTCCGGCCATGGTCAACAGATGCGACAACTCTTCGCTCGAAAGCGAAGGGTTAACGAAGGTACGCAACCAGGATTCAGAGAATTGCATGTTCAGTTAAATTGTTTAGTGGTCGTTTTAGTTACGGCATAACGCGGCCTTGCCGCATTAGCCTCCACTGACAACAACCCGCACGGGTTGTTGCGGCGCAGACTAACCAGCCGCAGGCTGGTTATGTCGTAGCCAAATGTGCCACATTTTTTCTTCATCATGAAAACTGCTTTAGGAATTGAAGATCATTTTCGAAGAACAGCCTGAGGTCGTTCACACCGTAACGCAGCATGGCCAGACGCTCCACGCCCATGCCGAAAGCAAAGCCGATGTACTTTTCGCTGTCGATGCCGACATGCTTGAGCACGTTCGGGTGCACCATGCCGCAGCCGCCGATTTCCAGCCAGCCGCCCTTCCAGCTCATGTCCATCTCGGCCGAAGGTTCGGTGAACGGGAAGAACGAGGGGCGGAAGCGCACCTGCATGTCTTCGGTCTCGAAGTAGTTCTGCAGGAAATCGGCAATCACGCCTTTCAAATCGGCGAAGCTGACCTTCTCTCCCACCCACAGGCCTTCCACCTGATGAAACATCGGCGAATGGGTAGCATCGGAATCCACACGATAGACGCGCCCCGGCGCGATGATGCGAATGTCGGGCATCGCATCCAGGTGTCTGTACTTCTCCATATGCGCCTGCATGTAACGGATCTGGATCGGCGAGGTGTGCGTGCGCAGTACGTGCTGCTCGTCGATATAGAAGGTGTCGTGCATGGCACGTGCCGGATGATCGGCGGGGATGTTCAGTGCGGTGAAATTGTAGAAATCGTTTTCGATCTCCGGGCCTTCGGCCACGGCGTAACCGATCGAATGGAACAGGGTTTCGATGCGTTCCAGCGTGCGCGTGACCGGATGCAGTCCTCCCACGCCAGTGCCGCGCCCTGGCAAGGTCACATCCAGCGACTCCGCCGCCAGTCTGGCATGCAGAGCGCGGTGCTGGATGGCTTCGCGCTGGGCTTGCAATGCCGCCTCGATCTGTTGCTTGACCTGGTTGATACGCGCACCGGCTGCCGGACGCTCCTCGGCAGAAAGCTTGCCCAGCCCCTTCAACAGGCCGGTCAGACTGCCCTCCTTGCCAAGATAACGCGCCTTGGCGTTCTCCAGCTCGGCTGCGTCTTCTATCGCCGCAAAACTCTGCAGCGCATCATCGAGTATTTTTTGTAGTTCTTGCATCGTCTAGTTTTGAAACAAAAAAAGGAGGCATAACGCCTCCTTTTTTATATTGCGCAATATTTATGCGCCGAGGCCGGCTTTGGCTTGTGCGACGATCTGCGCAAAGGCAGCCTTGTCGAACACGGCCAGATCGGCCAGCACCTTGCGATCGATCTCGATCGCTGCTTTCTTCAGACCGTTCATGAACACGCTGTATGCCATGCCTTGCTCACGAGCAGCCGCATTGATACGCGCGATCCACAGGGTACGGAACTGACGTTTCCTCTGGCGACGGTCGCGGTAGGCATATTGCCCGGCCTTCATCACCGCTTCTTTGGCGATGCGATAGACACTGTTGCGACGGCCACGGTAACCCTTGGCCAGGTTCAGGACTTTCTTATGGCGCGCACGCGCCGTTACACCACGTTTGACTCTTGGCATGTTGACTCCTTATGCGTAGGGCATCATGGCGCGCACGGACGCCGTGTTGGTTTCATGGACACCGGTGGAACCGCGCAACTGGCGCTTGTTCTTGGTGGTCTTCTTGGTAAGGATGTGGCGCTTGAACGCTTGACCGCGCTTGATGCTGCCACCGGCGCGAACGCTAAAGCGTTTCTTCGCACCGCTCTTGGTTTTCATCTTTGGCATAACGACTCCATTTATTTGATGACGCCGGGAGGTCCCTGACAGGAACGCTTGAAAACCCGGAACCACTTGTCTGGGACTCTTTTCACTACCACCGCAACGGCAAGTCCCTTGCTCCGCTGCGATGTCAACTCATTTCTTCTTCGGACCGATCACCATCACCATCTGCCGGCCTTCCATCTTGGGAAATTGCTCCACCGTACCATGTTCGTCCAGATCGGCCTTGATGCGCTCGATCAGTTTCATGCCGATCTCCTGGTGCGCCATCTCGCGCCCCCGGAAACGCAAGGTGATCTTGGTCTTGTCGCCGTCCTCAAGGAATTTGATCAGGTTGCGCAACTTGATGTTGTAGTCGCCTTCGTCCGTACCCGGGCGAAACTTGATTTCCTTGATCTGGACCTGTTTCTGTTTGAGCTTGGCTTCGTGCTGTTTCTTGCTTTCGGCATATTTGAACTTGCCGAAATCCATGACCCGGCACACGGGCGGTTCCGCCAATGGGGCGATCTCCACCAAATCCAGTTCCGCTTCGTCCGCCATACGCAGCGCTTCCGCGACTGCCACGACACCAACCTGCTCTCCCTCCGCGCCAATGAGTCGCACCTGCGGTGCTGTTATCTGCTCATTGATACGCTGCGACTTATCCTGTGCTATTGCAATTTCTCCATTAAAAAATTAAACCGCACTATCCGCCCGCAGCTCGGTATTCAGGCGCTGTAACAGCGCCTCCACCGACATCTGCCCAAGGTCTTCACCTGATCGGGATCGCACGGCAACGAGACCTGCAGCCATTTCCTTGTCGCCGATGATCAGCTGGTAAGGCAACTTCTGCAAGCTATGTTCTCGTATTTTATAGGTAATCTTCTCATTGCGCAAATCAGATTGCACACGGAAGCCGGCGGCCCGCAAAGTATCCGCCACCTTGCCGGCATAACCTTCCTGTGCCTGCGAGATATTCATCACCACCGCCTGAACCGGAGCGAGCCACAATGGCAGCGCCCCGGCATGGTTTTCCACCAGGATACCGATGAAGCGTTCCAGCGACCCCAGGATGGCGCGATGCAGCATCACCGGCACCTTGCGGCTATTGTCCTCGTCCACGAATTCGGCGCCCAGACGGCCCGGCATGGAAAAGTCCACCTGGATCGTGCCGCATTGCCAGGAACGGCCGATGGCGTCCTTGATGTGGAATTCGATCTTGGGTCCGTAGAATGCGCCCTCGCCTGGCAGCTCTTCCCAGGTCATGCCCGAAGCACGCAAAGCGGCGCGCAAGGCATTCTCCGATTTGTCCCATATTTCGTCCGAACCGACCCGGCTTTCCGGGCGCAGTGCCAGCTTCACCACCACGTCATGGAAACCGAAATCTTTATAGACCTTCAGCACCAGCGCGTTGAAAGCAGTCACTTCCGACTCGATCTGGCCTTCGGTACAGAAGATATGGCCATCGTCCTGCACAAAGCCGCGTACCCGCATCAGACCATGCAAACCGCCGGACGGCTCGTTGCGGTGACAGGAGCCGAACTCACCGTAGCGCAGCGGCAACTCGCGGTAGGAGCGCAGATCGGCGTTGAACACCTGCACATGGCCGGGGCAGTTCATCGGCTTGATCGCATAATCGTGTTTTTCCGACTCGGTGGTGAACATGTTGGCCTTGTAGTGTTCCCAGTGACCGGATTTCTCCCACAGCACGCGGTCGATGATCTGCGGGCAGCGGATCTCCTGGTAGCCGTTGTCGCGATAGACATTGCGCATGTACTGTTCGATCACCTGCCACATCGCCCATCCCTTGGGATGCCAGAACACCATGCC
>JAJZUH010000020.1:0-5146 GCA_021847165.1 Pseudomonadota bacterium | reverse complement strand
CCGGCGCCAATGCTCTGTGCAACCTCGGCCACGGTCACGGGATTGGGAAAACTGCGTTGCGAACCATCCGGTAGGGTAATGACAGGCATCTTATTCACTCTGCTAAAAACAAATGCGGCCACCGCCGCACTTTCAAATTCGAACTTGGCAACTTCAGACCCGGCACACCCGGCGCCGGAAGGCGCGCAGTATAGCGCAACTCACTCCACCATGCCGAGGTAGGCGATCAAGGCGTCCAGCATGAACACGAACAACAGGCTCTGCAGCACGGCCCTGATGGCAACCTTGGGCACTTCGGTCACCGAAGGCTGCGCCTGCATGCCGTTGTAGCAGGAAATGGTGGAGATGGCCAAACCGAACAGACACCCCTTGATGCCGACCACGACGAACTCGGAAAGCTTGACGGTCTGCAGAAAACGCCCGACCTGCTCCATGTAAGAGACGTTCTGGAACATGGCGCTGATCGCCAGACCGCCACCGATGGCGACGACCTGGAAATAGATGGTAAGCGCCAGGACGGCCAGCGTCACCCCGGCGATGCGCGGCACCAGCAGGTAGTCATGCGGCGGGATCCCCATGCGGATCAGACTCGTCATCTCGTGGCGCGTCTTCATCAAGGCCAGCTCGGAAGCGATGGCCGCACTGCTGCGGGCGATGATGATGATGGCCGCGAACAACGGGCCCACTTCGCGCACCACGGTCCAGATCAGTATCTTCACGGTCAGTCCGCTATCGCCGCCGACCAGCGAGGTGATCTGGGTGCTGACCAGCGCTCCGCTCAATAGTCCGAACACGGCGACGATGCCCAGCGCTTCCACCCCGGTGAAGAATATCTGACGGTGGAACACGGCATTCACGGGAGCGATGCGCAGCACGCGCAGATGGGTAAATGCGTACCACAACAGTTGCGCAGCGCCCGACACCGCCTGGCGCATCTGCGTCATTTTCAGCCAGGCAAGGAGTTTGGGCCAGAGCGCGGACATCATCTGGCAGCCAGCAACGGCGGGGTCCAGCCGTACACCTGGATAGCGGCGTCTGCGACGACATGCTCGCCGCAATCGGCCAGGTCACCCGAGCCCTCCACCGCTTTTGCCACCGCAGCCGAACATACCACCGGATATTTCAATGTTCCGGTCAGCTGTTCCAGTTTACTGGTTCTGCTCACGGCATCGCCGATGATGGTGTATTCATGTCTGGTTTCGGAACCGATGTGGCCGACGACGACTTCTCCCACATGCAGCGCGATGCCGATCTCGATGGGTGCGGCGCCTTGCTCCCGCAAACGCGCATTGACATTGCGCAAGCGCAGCAACATCTCCTGGGCAGCTTCAAGTGCATTCTTCTCCGGACATTCCAGCGCCTGCGGTGCACCGAAAAATGCCATGATGCCGTCGCCGACAAACTTGTCCACCGTGCCCTTGTGCTGGTGGATTGCCACGGTCATCTCGGAGAAATAATCGTTCAGCAGGGAAACCACCTCCTGTGGCGGTCGATTCTCGCTGCGCGGGCCGAACCCATGGATATCGGCAAACAGGATGCACAGACGCATGCGCGCCCCTTCCAGGCCGGAACGGATGTTGCCCGCCATGATCTCCTGCAGCACTTCCTGACTGACATAGCTGCCGAAAGTGCCACGCAGCCATTTCCGTTGCCGCACTTGTTGCGCCCCTTCATAGGCCAGACGGGCAAGGAATGCGAATATGCCGGCGAGCAGTATCCCGCCTATCGGCAGGAATATTCCCTTCCCCAGCAACCCTGTCGAGGCCAGCATCAGCAGGAGCGGAAATACGATCACCGCAGCCAGCTTGAACCAGCCAATACGCCCCAGCCAGAACAAGGCGGCCAGCGCCGTCAACGCGCCCACCAGCCAGGTGTTCGCCTCGCGGATCAGCCCCTCGCCCAGCATAGAACGCAATATCTGCGCCTGCATCAGCACGCCGGGCACTCGCAGCTTGCTGGGTTCCCATGACGCCAGCGGTACCGGCGCCCTGGCACGATCGCCGAAGCGCGCCACCACGCCCAGCAACACGGGTTTGCCGCCGAAAGTACGCTCCAGCAGTTCGGCATTACCCTGCGACTGCCATTCCAGCACCTTGAGGAATGGAATGTATTCGAATTTTTCGCCCGCACTGAAATCCACCAATCCGGTTCCGGGATTCGGCACTCCCAGATGAACTGCCATCTTTTCAACCAGCATGGAACCGCGCGCATTCACCGTGCACAGGTTGGGATCGAAACGTCGCACCACCCCATCGTCATCCTGGCAGAGCACCACCGAGGCCAATGCATCCGCGCCCACGGCGGCTACATAAGGGGCGTACACCGGACGGAAAGTACCGCTGTCGTCCAGCATCTGGGCCAGCACCAGCGGCGTCTGCGCCTTCAAGCGCTGCAGACCTTGCAGCAGGACCTGGTCGTATTGCGGCACGAGGAACTGGTAGGATCGTTCCGGCATTGGTATATCCAGGCCGACCACGGACGGACGGGCGAGCGTCATCGCATCGAGGAACCTGGCCAGATGGGGATGCCACAGGGAAAACGGCTCGATCAACGCCTTGGTGGCATCCTCATCGATACCGACGATGACCACATCGTTCTTTGGCTGATGCACCTCGTGCCGGTGCATCAAATTGAATTGCCCGTCCAGCACCGTGCGGCTCAATTGGCCCCCGGCCTCGAACACATGCAGCAGTACTGCAGCCAGCATGCAGATGCCCAGCCCCAGCAGCATCCTGGTCTTATGCTCGTCCAGTCGGCTGAACGCATCCATCAGCGTCTCACTTCACCGAAGCCGCGGCGATACGGCCCGCCCTGTCGCGACATTGCGCCGCCTGTTCCGCATGGCCCAGCTTCTCGTGCGCCTGCGCCGCCAGCAGCAAGTCCTGGCGTATCTTTTCCGGCAAACCCATCGACTTGTCGACAGCCAGCGCTTCTTCCGCCAGATGCAGCGCCGCGTCAGCGTCATTTTTCAGCAGTTTGGCCGATGCAGCCAGGCGCAGGGAATTGGCATACTCCAGCGGCGATGCATTCCTGTTCTCCGATGCTCCCCGCTCGCTCCAGTGCAAGGCCGTGTCGGCATCGTTGGCATGCAGGGCGATGCTGGCGCGGGCATTGTCGATCACGCCTCCCAGCGTGCAGTCGGACGCGCAATACGCAGCGGCCTGCTCCACCCATTTGCCAGCGCCAGCCTCGTCGTCCTGCTGCAAGCTCAGCAAGGAACTTTGCACAGCCGCCGCCGCAAGGTGTGCCGGCGCATAGTGGAGCGCCTGGTCTTTCAGCAAGCTGTCGAGATAGCTCTGCGCCAGCGCGGGCTGGCCCATGACCTGGCTCACCCGGGCAAGATTCAGCGTATTGACGGCGATGCCATTCACGTTCTCGATGGCGACATCCAGTTGCAGGGCATTCTGATACAAGGCGGCGGCAGTCTGATATTCGCCGCGCTGGAATGCGCGTTGTGCGCGCTGATTGAATTCCGTCGCCTGCTCCTGTCGTGCACTGCGCATCTCTTCGACATGGCCGCAGGCAGACAACAGCAAGAGAGTGCACAACAGGACGATGACAGGGCGAACGATCAAGCTGGCCTCCATCATGGCAAGGTTTTCGGAGGGACGTAGCCGTCGACCGGCAGCGCCTGCTCCTCGGGCTGGGGGAACAGTCCATTGAGCAGCCACGACTTTCTCACGCCGCCCAGCGTATCCTGGCCGTCCTGCACCAGCGCATTGGCATTGCGCACCAGCGCAGGCACCTCGGTGGCGGATTCGCTCGTCATCTTCTTGATATCGGAGGTTGCAGACTGGACGTTGCCCAGGGTCGAATCGGCCTTCTCCACCAGTTTCGGGATCGATTTGTCCAGTGTCTCCAGGCTGGAATTGACCCTGTCCAGCGCCTTGTCGAATTTTCCGTATGCGCCATCCAGCTTCTGGTTGCTGCTGGCGCCCAGCTGGGTGAACTGATGCACGGTTTCGCGGAAGGCGCCCGTAGCCTGATTCAGATTCTTCAGCGTTTGCTGCACATCGCCGTTGGGATTGTTGATGGACGAAGTGATCTGATGGATATCGCCCAGGATGGGCTGCAACTGCGCAGCCAGGTTCTCGACCACGGTGCTGGCATCCTGTCCGCGCTCGAAAGCCAGCACGCTGTTATGCGTCACCTGTTTCACCTGCTGCGAACCGGGGATGATTTCCACCACACTCTCGCCGACCAGGGCTTCCTTGATGAGGCGCGCTTTGGCATCCTGCCCGATCAGATGGACATATTCGTCATCCAGCGCCACCTTCACCCGCACCGTGGCGTTCGGCTGCATGCTCACGTCCTGCACGCTGCCGACCTTGAAGCCGACGAACTTGACCGCCATCCCCTTGCTGAGTCCCTGCGCATTGGGCGTGAAGAAATAGATCGTGGTGCTGCGGTGGAAATAATCCTGCTGGATGGCGATCATCAACAACACCAGCAGCATGACCCCGACGGCTCCCAGCATGAATCGCCTGGTGCGTTTTTCAATGGTCAGCAATCTCTGGTTGTAGGTGGATAATTTCATCCCGGATATCTTTACAGGTGGATCAAGCGCTGCTTTGGATCGTCCTTGTCGCCATATTCCTCGAAGCTTACCAGTGCCGACGTACGGAACGGGAAGTATAAACGGAATATCCTGTCGAATCCGACCGCGCGCGCCAGTTCCTTGCGCGACAATCCCTCGAGCATGGAATCGTAAATGATCAGTTCGGGGCTCATCAGCATGGCGCGCACGAAACCGACCATGCGCTTTTCATATAGCGACAATTGGTCCGGCAGCTTGAGCAGCAGCTCGGTCACGGCAGTCTCGTCCGGCAGCCCGCACTGGATCAGCAGCCGTGCCACGTTGTCTTCCAGCTTGCCGGCCAGTTCGATGCCATGATACTGCACCGGCAGGATGATGTTCTCCCACACGCGCAGGTTGCTGATCAACCCGCCGTTATGCGGCACGATGACCACGCCGGGCTGCTCGCCCAAACTCTTGAGCAGTGCAGCGCGCTGGGATTCCGAACGGACGACGAGACAGTAGGAATAGCCGGATTGCAGCAGGGCTTGGGTAGCTTCTTCTCCATGCAAGCTCAATGTGAACATGGCATTTCTCAGAAGAATCCGGGACGATTCGGGAAATTGGTAG
>JAJZUH010000019.1 GCA_021847165.1 Pseudomonadota bacterium | reverse complement strand
ACCGGCAAGCCATTGGCTACGGGCCGCTGGATTAAAGTCTGGCTGGCGCCGGTCGATAGCAGGAAAGGAGCGCGGCGATATTAGTCTGTTGCCAGCCTTCGCACGGGCGGATAATCGCCGGGACTGGTCGCCGACATGAAGGCCGATGCAGGAAGGAAAAGCGTGATCGATTCAGACTTCAATTGCCGGCAGCATGTGCAGCGCTGTCGGGAAACCGGACAATCATCAAGCGTCCGGCGTGCAGCGATGGCGGCCTGCCTGATGCTGGCTTCCTGGATGTCCCCCGCCTGCGTTGCCGCCGGTGCCGCCACTTCCACTTTCGGCACCACGATCGGCAGCGGGCTGCTGTGTCTCGATCAGATCGATCCGTTCTTCTTCTGGACTTATTTGAAGGAGTCCTTCGGGGTGCCGTACAAGCAGGAGGGTGGAGCCTATTGGTTCAAGGTCCAGACCTCGCTGTGGGGAATGCAGGTGTCGGATATCCTGGTGAGCGACGGGTCGGGCCAACTGGTTTTCCTGGCGGCAACGATCAAGGCCAAGCCCGATGCGCTGTCGGATGCCATCCTGGGCAGTACCGGCATCGGTTACATGAAAGACGGGGCCATGCGCTATTCGCCCCTGGAGTCGGGGCTGGGCAGCAGGATCGTTCATGCCGGCCAGGATTCCAGAATATATTGCGCAAAATATAATCCCGACAGTTGGCGCTGATGTCCCGCGATGACTGATCCCCTTCCGAGTACCTGACTGAACCTGCATGCACATCCCGTCCCGGCCACACCCGACCCCGATCTTGGGCAATCGCGGCTTCATCAGGTTGCTGGGTTTCCGTTTCCAGATATCGCTGGCCTACCAGATCATCGCCGTGGTGGTCGGCTGGCATGTCTATCAGCTGACGCACGATCCCTTTGCGCTCGGGCTGGTCGGACTGGCAGAGGTGATTCCCTATTTCTGCTTTGCCCTGTTTGCGGGCTACGTCGTCGATCATCACTCGCGCCGCATGTTCGGCGTGCTGGCCAGCATGGTGCTGGGGTGCAATGCGCTGGTGCTGCTGGCAGTCGCGCTTGGCATGACGGGGGGCGATGAGCTGACCTGGATCTATGCCGCCATCGCGGCCGGCGGCATGGCGCGCGCCTTCATCGGGCCGTCCTACAATACGCTGATCGCACTGGCCTTGCCGCGGGAGCATTATGCTCGTGCCGCCGGCATCGGCAGTTCCGTATTCCAGGCGGCGCTGGTGCTGGGGCCTGCATTGGGCGGGATGCTGGCAGGCTGGTCCGGTATCGCTGCCGGTTATCTGGTAGCGGCCATTCTCAGCCTGATGGCTGCGGCATCCTTGTTCATGCTGCGCATCGCCGAACCGCCGCCTGCGCCGAGCGCCCCCATCTTTGCCAGCATCGCGGAAGGGCTGCGCTTCGTGTTCGGCAACCAGATCATTCTGGGGGCACAGGCGCTGGACATGTTTGCGGTACTGTTCGGCGGTGCCGTCGCCATGCTGCCGGCCTTCATCCATGACGTTTTTCATTACGGCCCGGAAGGGCTGGGCATCCTGCGTGCCGCTCCGGCGATAGGGGCGATCGTCACCGGCATCGTGCTTGCGCGTCATCCATTGAATCGGCATGCGGGCAGGTACCTGCTGGCAGCGGTCGCCGGATTCGGGGTCTGCATCATCCTGTTCGCCCTGACCAGCCATTTCTGGGTGGCGGCCCTTTTGTTGATGCTCTCCGGGATTTGCGACGGCGTATCGGTGGTGATGCGCAGCACCATCATGCAACTGATGACACCGGACACCATGCGCGGCCGTGTCTCGGCCATCAACGGCATCTTCATCGGCTCATCGAACGAACTGGGGGCTTTCGAATCCGGCCTGGCGGCGCGACTGATGGGGCTGGTTCCGTCGGTGGTCTTTGGCGGGGCGATGTCCTTGCTTATCGTCGCGGCGACCGCGCGTCTGGCCCCCAGGCTGCGCAAGCTGGACCTGCAGCAGTTGCACTAGCTGGGCGGCGGGCGCAGCCGCGCGCTTCAGTGCCTGATCAGCGCCAGCGAGAGTTCGGGCCAGTAGGTGATGATCAGCACGGCGACCAGCAGCATGGCCACGAACGGCAGCACGGCGCGGAAGATCTCCAGCATCGGCCGGTCGAAACGATAGATGGCGATGAACAGGTTCATGCCCATCGGCGGCATCAGGTAGGCGATCTCCATGTTGGCCAGGAAGATGATGCCGAGATGGACCGGGTGGATGCCGTAGCCCACCGCGATCGGCAGGATCAGCGGCACCATGATCACCAGGGCCGAAAAGATGTCCAGCATCATGCCGAGCAGCAGCAGGAAGATGTTCAGCAGCAGCAGGAAGCTGTAGGCATTGTCCACGTGGGTGCGGATGAAACCGAACAGCTTGGCCGGAATCTCGGCATCGAGCAGATAGTTGGTGGAGGCCAGCGACATGCCCAGCACGATCAGGATGGCGCCGACCAGCACCATGGACTCGCGCATGATCTTCGGCAGGTTGGTAAAGGTGATCTCGCGGTGGATCAGCACCTCGACGATGAATACGTAGATCGCCGTGACCGCCGCTGCTTCGGAGACGGCAAAATAGCCGCTGTAGATGCCGCCGAGCACGACGACGGGCAGCGGCAGTTCCCAGGCTGCCTCGCGCAACGCGGCCAGCGCCTCGCGCCAGCTGAATGGCTGATGGGCAGCCTGCGATCCGCGGTTCTGCCACAACCCATACAGCGACAGCAGGAATACGATCAGCAGGCCGGGCAGGATGCCGGCGAGGAACAGGTCGCTGATCGACACCGAATGGCCGATGTTGAGTTGCTGTGCCACCACACCATACAGGATCAGCGGCAACGAGGGGGCGAACAGCAGGCCGATGCTGCCGGAGGTGGTGACCAGTCCGAGGCTGAAGCGTTCGGGATAGCCGGCCTGCTTGAGGGCCGGATACAGCATGCCGCCGAGCGCCACGATGGTCACGCCGGAGGCGCCGGTAAAGGCGGTGAACATCGCGCAGATGACCAGTGCCACCGCCGCCAGCCCGCCGGGCATCCAGCCGAAGAAGACATTGGTGATGCGCACCAGGCGCTTCGGCGCATTCGATTCGGCCAGCAGGTAACCGGCGAACGTGAACAGCGGGATGGCCAGCAGCACCGGCATTTCGGCCAGGCGGTAGATCTCGATGGCGACGACCGTGAGGTCGACATCGTCGCGCGCAAAATTCACCATCACACTGGCGGCGATGACCGCGAACAGCGGCGCGCCGAGCAGCATCATGGCGATGAGCGCGATGCCGATCAGGATCATGGTCATTCTGCCGCCTCGCGTCCGCGGAACTGCTGCACATGGTGCATGAAGCGCAAGGCATAGCGCAGGGCGATCAGCGTGAACGCCAGCGGCAGGATGCTGGCGGCGACCCACACCGGCAGCGTGCCGAAGACCATCTCGCCCGATTCGTGCGCGCTCTGCATGAAGCGCAGCGCCTGCCATGCCAAGACCAGGCACACCGCCAGCGTGAACAGATCGGTCACCGCCACCACGCCGGACTTGAACCGGCCCGGCAGCCAGCGCGCGATGGCGTCCACATGGATGTGCTTGCCCTCGCGGCTGGCGGCGACAGCGCCCAGGAATGCCACCCACAGCACCAGCAGGCGCAGCAATTGGTCGGCGCCGAAGATGCTCATGTCGAAGAAGTTGCGGAACAGTATCTGCGCGGCGGCGAGCAGCACCATGAGTGCCAGCATCGCGATGAGCAGCGCGTTCTCCGTCCAGGTGACAACCCTGATCAGGCGGGCCAGCGCGGGGGGCAGGTTGCGGGTCGGCATGCGCTAGTGGTGGCTGCGCCGGTAGGCGTCAAGATTGCCGCGCAGCTCCTTGACCAGTGCCGGCGAGAACACGCCCTGGCTGACCAGGCGCTCGATGGTCTGGTCGGCCGCAGTGTGCAGCTTGGCGATCTCGTCCGGTGCCAGCGGGACGAACACGATGCCCTGTTTGCGCAATGCCTCGCGCGCACCGTTGTCGTCGATGCGGGTCTGGCGGTTCATCGCCGCGTACACGCGTTCCATCACTTCGCGCATGACTGCCTGGTCGGCGGCACTCATGCCGGAGAATGCCTTCTTGTCGACGGCCAGCGCGCCGAAGATGGACATGGTCGGCACGTCGGTCAGGTACTTCACCTTGGTATGCCATTGCAGCGCGATGGCCCCCGAGGCAGTCGCACCGATGGTGGTGATGAGTCCGGTCTGCAGGCCGGTGAGCACGTCGGTGAGGGGCAAGGGCAACGAGGGTGCGCCCAGCGTTTCGAACATCGCGCGGCTGATGTCGTCGCCTTCCGGCACCCAGATCTTCTGGTTCTTCAGGTCGTCGACATGCTGCAGCTGCACATTCGACATCAGGTAGGCGAAGCCGCCGTCGGTGATGCCGAAGGTCACGAAGCCGCGGTCTTCGATGCCCTGTGCGATCTTCCTGTCCATGCGCGCGCGCACGTAATCCAGCTCATCGTAGGAACGGAACAGCATCGGCAGGCTGTAGACCTGCGCATCGGGGTAAATCTCGGCCAGGGCGCCGCCGGTGAGCGCACCGCCCTGCAACTGGCCGGCGCGGATCTTGCGCAGCACCACGCGGTCGCTGCCCATGCTGCCGCCGGGATAGAATTTGATGGTGACGCGGCCCTCGGTGCGTTTCTCGATCTCCTCGCCGCCCTTGCGCAGTTCCTGCATCCACTGCGTGCCATCCGGTGCCAGTGTGGCGATCTTCAGATTCAGCGCCTGGGCCGGGACTGCCGGGCCGGCCAGCAGCGCAGCAAACATAAATGACAACAGTGCACGCATTTTTTCCCCTTCGCTCGTCAACGGACGATTGTGTTGTTCTTCAGAAATAGCCGTCTGCGCTCGCCAGCAGGTCGCGCGCCTGGCGTTTCGCCAGCATGTTGCTCAGCGTCAGCCCCGGTTCGACGGCATCGGCATCGAGCACCTCCTGCAGCAGGCGGTCATGCAACGGCCGGTCGTAAGTGGTGCGGGCATAACGGCGCGCATATTCTACCTTGGCCATCAGATCGCGGCCCGCCGAAAGTTCGATGGCGCGCTCGAAATGGATGCGTCCTTCCTCGGGTTTGCCGCCCAGCGCCGGCGGCAGCAATGTGGCGAACACGCCCAGATACAGGTGTGCTTCGCCGTGGCTGTAGTTCTCGTCCAGTTCGACCACGCGCTGCATTGCGGCCTTGACCTTGGCCAGATCTGCGATCGCGTTCCAGTCGCTGCTGTTGGCCTGGATCCAGCCGGCCCAGGCCGCACCGCTGGCATACAGCAGCGGCACATCGTCCGCTTTCAGTTTGCCGATGGCGGCGGCGAATTCGTCGTATGGGCGTTCCAGCAATCCGCATAGCTGTGCGTCATGGACGCACAGCGCGCGATCGCTGTAGTCGCGCGCCTTGCGTGCCAGGCGTCTGGCGCGCACCGGCTCCTTGACGAACGCCGCTGCATAGGCGCCATACAGTTTGCTGCCGGAAAGCAGCAGGTTTTCGCTTCTCGGGTCGCCTTCGATCAGGCTGTCGACCAGCAGCAGATAGGAGGGCATGCCGGCCTCCACCGTCTCCGGATCGTCCTGGTTGAGGATTGCGCTGGACAGGTGGTCGGCAAGTTTGCCGGAGGCGGAGGTGACAAAGCTGGCGCAGCCGGTCAGGGCGGACAGCATCAGCAGATAAGCGATCAGTCGGGGCAGGTGCATGGCTGGGGCGGGGAAGGTTCGTACGGTTTTTTTGCGCAAGCTAAACCATTTCCATGGCATGTGCAACCGGAAATGGGCGCCGCCTCGCGCGCCTTTTCGAACTCCTGCTCTCCGGATATATTGTGAAGCAGCAGGTTCGTTGGTAGTGTGCACAACCATCAGGATGCGGGCGTTCGGCGCAAGATGCCTGGAACACCAGTGCGATGATCGATGACGAGGGCGGGATCGGTAAATGAAAAAGGACTTTTGGCTGGAACGTTGGGAACGCAACGAGATCGGCTTCCACCAGGACGAGATCAATCCGTATTTGCAGCGCTACTGGCAGGAATTGTTTCCTGCCCGGGATAGGCGGGTGTTCGTGCCGCTGTGCGGCAAGAGCCGCGACATGCTGTGGCTTGGCAAACAGGGCTGCGCGGTGCTTGGCGTGGAGCTCAGCGCCATTGCCGTGCAGGCGTTCTTCGAGGAGAACGGTTATGCGCCGAACCGCACGGTCAGCGGCAAGTTCGAGCAGTGCGAGGCGGACGGCATCCGCATCCTGTGCGGGGATTTCTTCGATTTGCAGCGCGAGCACCTGGCGCAGGTGAATGCGGTGTACGATCGGGCCTCGCTGGTTGCCCTGCCGCCGGAGATGCGCGAGCGTTATGCCAGCCACCTGGCAGAGATCCTGCCGCCCGGGACGCAAATCCTGCTGGTCACGTTCGACTATCCGCAGGCGGAAATGCAGGGCCCGCCGTTCGCGGTTTCCGCCGACGAAGTGGAGGCGCTCTATGGCAGTCGCGCCAGGATACGCTTGCTGGCGCAGCACGATGCCTTGCCGGACAATCCGCGTTTCCGGCAACGCGGCCTGAGCCGGATGCAGGAGAGCATCTTCCTGCTGACACTGGGGTGAGGGGCGGGACATTCCCGCTGTCGGCAAAGGGGATTTGCCGCTTGCCCGGCATGCGGAAGCCGATTTGGTGTGATAATGGACCAATCTGCGGCAGCCCGGTGATGCGGGAAACTTATCAAGGAGTGCGGCGTGTTCCAGGTGAGAATCCATGGTCGTGGCGGTCAGGGGGTGGTGAGCGGAGCAGAGATGCTTTCCATCGCCGCCTTTTTGCAGGGTAACTACGCGCAAGCCTTTCCCAGTTTCGGTTCCGAACGCACCGGTGCCCCGGTGGTTGCTTTCTGCCGCATTGCCGACCGCGAGATCCGGTTGCGCGAGCCGGTCATGCAGCCCGATGCGCTGATCATCCAGGATCCCACCTTGCTGCACCAGGTCGATGTGTTCGGCGGCCTGCAGCAGGACGGCTATGTACTGATCAACACTTCCCGCAGCTTCGAGGCGCTCGGCATCGGCGAGATCGCCACCGGTCGCCGCGCGGAGCGCCTGTGCACGGTCCCGGCGAGCGAGCTGGCCTTGCAGCATGTCGGGCGTCCGTTGCCGAATGCCGCCCTGCTCGGCGGTTTCGCGGCGCTCAGCGGCATGATCGACCTGGCTTCGGTGGCCGCCGCGGTACGCGAGAAGTTCTCCGGCAAGGTGGCCGACGGCAACATCGCCGCCGCCACTGCTGCCTACGATTTTGTGCAACGCAAGATGCAGGAGGCAGCCCATGTCGCTCAAGCAATGTGAAGGCTCGCGCGCCGTCGCCGAAGCGGTCGCGCTGTGCCGCCCGGAAGTGATCTGCGCCTACCCGATCTCGCCGCAGACGCATATCGTCGAGGCGCTGGGCGAGATGGTGAAGTCCGGCGAACTGCAGCCCTGCGAGTTCATCAACGTCGAATCGGAGTTCGCCGCGATGTCGGTGGCCATCGGCGCTTCCGCCGCCGGCGCGCGCGCCTACACTGCCACCGCATCGCAAGGCCTGCTGTTCATGGTGGAGGCGGTGTACAACGCTGCCGGCCTCGGCTTGCCGATCGTGATGACCGTGGCGAACCGCGCGATCGGCGCCCCCATCAACATCTGGAACGACCATTCCGATTCGATGTCGCAGCGCGACTGCGGCTGGATACAGCTGTTCGCCGAGACCAACCAGGAGGCGCTCGATCTGCACATCCAGGCTTTCCGTCTGGGCGAGGAACTGTCGCTGCCGGTGATGGTATGCATGGACGGTTTCATCCTCACCCACGCCTACGAGCGGGTCGACATGCCGACGCAGGAGCAGGTGGACGCATTCCTGCCGCCGTTCGTGCCGCGCCAGGTGCTCGATCCGGACGAGCCGGTGTCCATCGGAGCGATGGTCGGTCCCGAAGCTTTCACCGAAGTGCGCTATCTTGCGCATGCCAAACAGATGCAGGCGCTGGAACTGATCCCGCAGCAGGCCGCCGAATTCAGGAAGATATTTGCCCGCGATTCCGGCGGGCTGGTGCGTCCCTATCGTTGCGAGGATGCGGAGACCATCGTCGTCGCCCTCGGCTCGGTGCTTGGCACCATCAAGGACGTGGTGGACGAGATGCGCGCCGAGGGCCACAGGATAGGCGTGCTGGGCGTGGTCTCGTTCCGTCCCTTCCCGCTGGCCGCCGTGCGCGACGCATTGCAGGCAGCCCGGCGTGTCGTGGTGCTGGAAAAAAGCCTGGCGGTGGGCATCGGCGGCATCGTTTCCACCGATGTGCGCATGGCGCTGTCCGGCTTGCCTTTGCCCACCCGTACGGTGATTGCCGGACTTGGCGGGCGCGCCATCACCAAGGCGTCGCTGCACAAGTTGCTGCGCCAGGCGCAACAAGATGAACTGGAGCAGCTTACCTTCCTCGACCTCGACGGGAAGCTGATCGAACGCCATCTGCTGCGCGAGAAGCAGATGCGGCGTTCCGGGCCGCTGGCCGAGAACATCCTGCGCGATGTCGGCGTCGTCGCCGCGCGCATCGCCTGAGGAGGAATACGCCATGCCGTTCCAGCCCGTCAAGTTCTACCAGACCGGTACCTTCACCGTCGGCAACCGCCTGCTGGAGCCGGAAGTGCGCAGTGTGCAGGCCAACATGCAGCGCACCAATTCGCTCAATTCGGGGCATCGCGCCTGCCAGGGGTGTGGCGAGGCGCTGGGCGCGCGCTATGCCATCGATGCGGCGATGAATGCCAGCAACAGGCAGCTCATCGCGGCAAATGCCACCGGTTGCCTGGAGGTGTTCTCGACGCCTTATCCCGAGACTTCATGGCAGATCCCGTGGCTGCATTCGCTGTTCGGCAATACCGCAGCGGTCGCCACCGGCATCGCCGCCGCGATGCGGGCCAAGGGCCGCCGCGACGTGCGCGTCATCGCGCAGGGCGGCGACGGCGGTACCACCGACATCGGCTTTGGCTGCCTGTCCGGCATGTTCGAACGTAACGACGACGTGCTCTACATCTGCTACGACAACGAGGCCTACATGAACACCGGCGTGCAACGTTCCAGCGCGACGCCGCCCGCGGCGCGTACGGCGACCACCATGCCGGTCGGACCCGAGCCGGGAAACGTGTTCGGGCAGGGCAAGAACCTGCCGCAGATCGCCATGGCGCACAATATCCCCTACGTCGCCACCGCCACCGTGGCCGACCTGCACGATCTCGAATACAAGGTGAAGAAGGCCATCGGCATACGCGGCGCGAAGTACATCCATATCTACGTGCCGTGCCCGCTCGGCTGGGGCGCGGCATCGCACGACACTATCAAGCTGGCGCGCCTGGTCAAGGAGAGCGGGCTGTTCCCGGTCTACGAAGCCGAACACGGTGTGGTCACCAGCGTTTCCAGGATCCGCAAGCGTGTGCCGGTGGAAGACTATCTCAGGTTGCAGCGCCGTTTCGCCCACCTGTTCGGCAAGGTGCCTGCGGTGGCGACCATCGCGCGCATCCAGGCGATGGCGGACCAGAATATCCGCAAGTTCGGCCTGCTTGAAGAAGGGACGCACTCATGAACAAGCCATTCGCCATCACCCTCGACGTCGGCTCTTCGCTGGCCAACCATACCGGTTCGTGGCGCACGCTGCGTCCGCTTTACGTGGACCGGCTGCCGCCGTGCAACAACGCCTGCCCGTCCGGCGAGAACATCCAGGGCTGGCTGTTCCATGCCGAGGCGGGTGACTACGAATCAGCCTGGCGCGTGCTGGTGCAGGACAATCCGCTGCCTGCCGTGATGGGGCGCGTCTGCTACCACCCGTGCGAGAATTCATGCAACCGCGGCCAGCTGGACAGCGCTGTGGGCATCAACTCGGTGGAGCGCTTCCTTGGCGACGAGGCCATCAGGCGCGGCTGGAGATTCGATTTGCCGGCGCAACGATCCGGCAAGCACGTGCTGATCGTCGGCGCGGGGCCTTCTGGACTGTCGGCCGCCTACCACCTGGCGCGTTTCGGCCACCAGGTCACGATCTGCGATGCCGCTCCACAGGCTGGCGGCATGATGCGGTTCGGCATTCCGAAGTACCGCCTGCCGCGCGATGTACTCGATGCCGAAGTGCGGCGCATCCTCGACCTGGGTGTCACGCTCAAGCTCAACACCAGGGTGGACAATGTGCTCGATGCCATGCAGGGCGGCGGTTTCGATGCGGTCTTTCTCGCCGTCGGCGCGCACATCGGCAAGCGTGCCTACATCCCGGCAGGTTCGGCCGCCAGGATCATCGATGCCGTCTCCGTGCTGCGTTCGATGGAAGGAGAGGAGAAGCCCATGCTCGGCCGCCGCGTGGTGGTGTACGGCGGCGGCAACACCGCCATCGATGTGGCTCGCACTGCCAGGCGACTCGGCGCCGATGAGGCCGTCATCGTTTACCGGCGCACCCGCGAAAAGATGCCTGCGCACGAGTTCGAGGTCGAGGAAGCCTTGCAGGAAGGCGTACTCATCAAATGGCTGTCGACCATCAAGCAGGTCAGCGACGAAGGTGCGCTCACCATCGAAAAGATGCGGCTGGACGAGCAGGGTTTCCCGCAGCCCACCGGCGAGTTTGAAGCGCTGTCATCCGACACGCTGGTGCTGGCGCTCGGCCAGGATGTGGACCTGTCGCTGCTCGACGGCGTGCCAGGGCTGGAAATCAACAACGGCACCGTGCAGGTCTCGCCCAACCTGATGACCGGTTATCCGGGCATTTTCGCCGGCGGCGACATGGTGCCTTCCGAGCGCACGGTGACCGTGGGTATCGGCCACGGCAAGAAAGCCGCGCGCAACATCGATGCCTGGTTGCGCGGCGAGACCTACGCGGCAGCGCCGAAGCACGAACTGGCCAATTACGAAAAGCTCAATCCCTGGTATTACGACGACGCCCCGAAAACGCTGCGTCCCACCCTGGACATCCTGCGCCGGCTGTCCACCTTCGAGGAGGTGCAGGGCGGGCTGGACGAGAGCAACGCCCTGTTCGAGGCGCGCCGCTGCCTGTCCTGCGGCAACTGCTTTGAGTGCGACAACTGCTACGGCGTCTGTCCCGACAACGCGGTGATCAAGCTGGGACCGGGCAAACGCTTCGAATTCAATTACGACTATTGCAAGGGCTGCGGAATCTGCGTTTCGGAATGCCCGTGCGGGGCGATCAAGATGGTTCCGGAAGAGATCTAGCCGGAGTTCGAATGCGGCCGGCTGGATGTCGGCCATCACGTCAACCCAGTGAAAATAAAGGTTTGTTCCTGATATTGCCGCGGGGGCAAGGGCCGCATTTCGAAAACGTGGTTGCAAATAAGAATATCATCATATTATTATATACGGATTGTTCAGGGCAGCATCCGCTCACAGGAGCCGTGCATGAGATTCTTTGTTGAACACCCACTGACCAAAAAGGTCGCCATCGTCACCGTCGTCAAGCTGCTTGGCTTGCTGGCGCTGTGGTGGCTGTTCTTCAGCGGTCCCGGCGACCGCGACCTGACGCCGGACCAGGTCGGCAACGCGATTTTGCATCCCTTAACCCCAAAAACAACATCACAGCACAGCCATGAGGAGGAAAAATGATAAGTACTGAACTGGTCGACCTTTCGAGGTTGCAATTCGCGGTCACCGCGCTGTATCACTTCCTGTTCGTTCCGCTGACCCTGGGCATGACCTTCCTGCTGGTTATCATGGAGGGGTCCTACCTGGTGACCGGACAGCAGATCTACAAGGACATGACCCGCTTCTGGGGCAAACTGTTCGGCATCAATTTCGCGCTCGGGGTCACCACCGGGCTGACCATGGAATTCCAGTTCGGCACCAACTGGGCATACTATTCGCACTACGTCGGCGACATTTTTGGTGCGCCGCTGGCGATCGAGGGCCTGATGGCCTTCTTCCTCGAGTCCACCTTCATCGGCCTGTTCTTCTTCGGCTGGGACAGGTTGAGCAAAGGCCAGCACTTCATGGTTACCGTGCTGACCGCCATCGGCTCCAACCTGTCCGCGCTGTGGATCCTGATCGCCAACGGCTGGATGCAGGATCCGGTCGGCGCCGAATTCTCCTATACCACCATGCGCATGGAGCTCACCAATTTCTGGCAGGTGATCTTCAATCCGACCGCGCAGGCCAAGTTCGTGCACACCGTCTCCGCCGGCTATGTCACCGCCTCGCTGTTCGTATTGGGCATCTCGTCCTGGTACATTCTCAAGGGGCGCGACCTGGAGTTCGCGCGCCGCTCGTTCCGCATTGCTGCCGCCTTCGGCTTCGCCTCCGCGCTGTCGGTAATCGTGCTGGGCGACGAGTCGGGCTACACCATCTCCGAGTCGCAGCAGACCAAACTGGCCGCGATGGAGGCGATGTGGCATACCGAACCGGCCCCGGCGGCGTTCAATCTGTTCGCGCTTCCCAACGAGAAGGAACAGCGCAACGAGCTTGAGGTGCAGATCCCGTACGTGATGGGCATCATCGGCACCCGTTCGTTCACCAAGGAAATTCCGGGCATCGCCGAGATCAAGGAGAAGAACCGCAAGCGCATCGAATCCGGCATGCTCGCGGTGAGCGCGATGGAAACGCTGCGTCGCGACAAGAACGACGCGGCGGCTAAAGAAGTGTTCGAGGCGCACAAGCAGGATATCGGTTTCGGCTTGCTGCTGAAGAAATACACCGAGGACGTGGCCAGGGCGACGCCGGAGATGATCCAGCAGGCGGTGGACAGCACTGTCCCGCGCGTGGCGCCGATGTTCTGGTCGTTCCGAGTCATGGTCGCGCTGGGATTCGCTTTCGCGCTGCTGCTGGGCCTGTCGCTGTACCACACCGTGCGCGGTACCTTCCTCAAGCAGCGCTGGCTGCTGCGCTGGGCCGTGCTGTTCATCCCGATGCCGTGGATCGCCGCCGAGTTCGGCTGGTTCGTGGCTGAGTACGGCCGCCAGCCGTGGACCATCTACGGCGTGCTGCCCACGCATCTGTCGGCCTCCAGCCTGTCGGTCGGCAGCCTGTACGGATCGATAGCCGGCTTCGTCGTGTTCTACACCGGACTGCTCGCCATCGAGATGTATCTGATGGTCAAGTTCGCGCGCAAGGGACCAGCCAGCCTGGGCACCGGCCGCTATCACGCCGAGCAAACCGCAACTGCCACTATCTAAACGAGGAGATAGACATGCTGGATTACGAAACACTCAAATTCATCTGGTGGCTGCTGGTCGGCGCGCTGCTGCTCGGCTTCGCCATCATGGACGGTCACGATATGGGCGTCGGCACGCTGCTGCCTTTCGCCGGCAAGAACGACACCGAGCGCCGCATCATGATCAACACCGTCGGCCCGCACTGGGACGGCAACCAGGTCTGGTTCATCACCGCCGGCGGCGCCATCTTCGCCGCCTGGCCGCTGGTGTATGCCACTGCCTTTTCCGGTTTCTACTGGGCCATGCTGGCGGTGCTGTGGGCGCTGTTCTTCCGCCCGGTCGGCTTCGACTACCGCAGCAAGATCGAGAACCCGACCTGGCGCAAGACCTGGGACTGGGGGCTGTTCATCGGCGGCGTCGTGCCCCCGCTGATCTTCGGCGTGGCGTTCGGCAACCTGCTGCAGGGCGTGCCGTTCCACTTCGATGACACGCTGCGCAGCTATTACACCGGCACCTTCTGGGCCTTGCTCAATCCGTTCGCGCTGCTCACTGGCGTGGTCAGCTCGGCGATGATCACGGCGCACGGCGCCAACTACCTGATGATCCGCACCGAAGGCGACGTGTACCGCCGCGTGCGCACTGCATCGCTGGTGTTCGGCACGCTGACGCTGGCGGCCTTCGCCGCTGCCGGGGTCTGGCTGGCAAACGGCATCCACGGCTATGTCATCACCAGCGTGATCGACCACAACGCGCTGCCCAATCCGCTGGACAAAACCGTTGTCACCCAGGCGGGTGCATGGCTCAACAACTACAGCCTATATCCGGCCACCAAGCTGGTGCCGGCCATCGGCTTCGCCGGCGGCCTGCTGGCGATTGCGGCGGCCTGGTTCAACAAGCCGCTGACCGCCTTCGTCAGCTCGGCACTGGGCATGCTGGGCATCATCGGCACGGCGGGCGTCTCGCTGTTTCCGTTCATCATGCCGTCCAGCTCCGATCCGCGCTCCAGCCTGACGGTGTGGGACAGCGTGTCGTCGCACATGACGCTCGGACTGATGCTGGGCGCGACCGTGATCTTCCTGCCGCTCATCATCGTCTACACCAGCTGGGCGTACAAGATGATGTCGGGCAAGGTGACCGAAGCCTTCATCAAGGCCAACGACAAATCCGCTTATTAGAAAGGAGAACGACTATGTGGTATTTCGCTTGGATACTGGGCGTCTCGATGGCGGTGCTGCTGGCCATCGTCAACACCATGATTTGCGATGCGCAGGCCTGCTCGGCGGAGCAGGAAAAAGACCGTTCCTGACCCGCGAGGTCCGCTGCCGGCAACGGGCCGGATGCGGAGACGACGGCGGGCGCGGTTGAATGAATCCATCAGAAGCAGATGCAGCCGGTTTTTTATTTGAACTTGATCGTATTACCGAAGGAGAGAAAATGTCGCGAGTCGTAATTCTGGGCGCGGGTATATCCGGACATACCGTTGCCCGATATCTCAACAAATGGATAGGCAGGCAGCACGAGATCGTGGTGGTGTCGCCGAATGCAAAATGGAACTGGATCCCCTCCAATATCTGGGTCGGCGTGGGGCAGATGACCGAAAAGGAC
Source organism: Pseudomonadota bacterium (assembly GCA_021847165.1). Lineage (GTDB taxonomy): Bacteria > Pseudomonadota > Gammaproteobacteria > Burkholderiales > Gallionellaceae > Sideroxyarcus. The sequence continues at coordinate 4,042 of JAJZUH010000019.1, read as the reverse complement.
GTCACCTTCGATCTCGCCGAGCTGTACGGCAAGACCCATGTGGACTTTCGCCAGGCCAAGGCCGTCTCCATCCACCCCGAGGGAGATGCCGCTAGCGCGCAGCCCTTCGTGACGGTTGAGTACACCAGCCCTGCCAGGGCGGGCGTGCAGGAGAACATCAGCTACGATTTCCTGGTCAACGCCACCGGACCCAAGCTGAATTTCGGCGCCACCGAAGGGCTGGGACCGGAGCACGGTCACACCGTTTCCGTGTGCACCGCCAGCCATGCGCAGGAAGCCAACCACAAGCTGCAGGCCAGCATCGATGCCATGCGCAGGGGCGAGCTGCAGACCATCGTGATCGGCACCGGCCACGGCATGTGCACCTGCCAGGGCGCTGCGTTCGAGTATATCTACAACGTCGATCACACCTTGCGCGAAGCCGGCGTGCGCGACAAGGCCCGCCTGATCTGGATCAGCAACGAATACGAACTGGGCGACTTCGGCATGGGCGGCGTGCACATCAAGCGCGGCGGCTACATCACCAACGGCAAGACGTTCGCCGAATCGCTGATGGTCGAGCGCGGCATCGAGTGGATCACCCGTGCGCATGTGAAAAAGGTTGAAGCCGGCAAGATCCATTATGAAACCCTGGATGGTACCTTCCACGAGCTGGAATTCGACTTCTCCATGCTGATCCCGCCGTTCGCCGGCGTCGGCCTGAAGGCGTTCAACAAGGCCGGCGAGGACATCACCAGCCAGGTGTTCGCGCCCAACGGTTTCATGAAGGTCGATGCCGACTACACCCAGCGTCCCTATCTCGAATGGTCGGCACGCGACTGGCCCAAGACCTACCAGACGCCGTCCTATCGCAACATCTTTGCGGTCGGCATCGCTTTTGCGCCGCCGCACATGATCAGCAAGCCGATGCAGAGCGCCAACGGCACGCCGATCAACCCGACGGCGCCGCGCACCGGCATGCCGTCGGCCGCCATGGCCAAAGCGGTTGCCATGAGCATCCGCGACATGCTGAACGGGGCGGACAAGCCGACGCACACAGCGTCGATGGCCGAGATGGGCGCAGCCTGCGTTGCCTCCACCGGGTCGCACATCTTCAAGGGCACTGCGGCGACCATGACCGTGTTCCCGGTCGTGCCGGACTATGAGAAATATCCGGAGTTCGGTCGCGACATCGACCTGACCTTCGGCGAGATCGGCCTGGCCGGCCACTGGATGAAGTATCTGCTGCACCATGCCTTCATCTACCAGGCCAAGCTGCGTCCGGGCTGGTCGCTGATCCCGGATTGATCTACCCAACATTTACTAAGGAACCGAACATGGGCAATATCACCAACAGAGAACCTTACCAGCAGGCCTACTATCCCCCGGCACCGACCGGCTTCACCCGCTTCATGCGGACCTGCCTGTTGTGGCAGCTTTACCGCTTCGCGGTCATCAACCTCAAGATGCTCAAGCTGATCACGAAATCGCATCACTAAGCGCAGCAACGGCCCCTGACTCCGCCAGGAACAGGGGCTTTTTCCCGCTTGTCGCAAATCCTACAACCCCCCATCCCCGTCTTGTTCCGCACACGCGAGTTGAGCGTGCGATTTTTGCAATTTCCCATCTAAACAATCCATTGGGCTGGCTCTGCAGTGCTGGCACGCAGTTTGCGAATACTCGGGCACAGACCACCCGATAGGAGCGAACCATGATCAACCTGACACCCAACGCGATCTCCGCCGTGGAGAGATTCATCAAGGGCGCAGCCACGCCCGTGGCGGGGCTGCGCATCGCCATTGCCGGCGGCGGCTGTTCCGGCTTCCAGTACGGCATGTCGCTGGAAGAGGCGAAGAACGATGACGACACCGTGCTGGAATACGGCGCGGTCACCTTGCTGGTCGATCCGCTCTCCGCTCCGTTGCTGGAAGGCGTGACCGTCGATTTCGTCGACAGCCTGAATGGCAGCGGCTTCAAGTTCGAAAACCCGAACGCCAGCTCCAGCTGCGCGTGCGGTTCGTCTTTCTCTGCCTAAGGAGCACAACCATGTGGGACTACTCGGACAAGGTCAAGGAACACTTCTTTCAACCGCGCAACGCCGGCGTGCTGGAGGGGGCGAACGGTGTGGGCGATGTCGGCTCGATTTCGTGCGGAGATGCATTGCGCCTGATGCTCAAGGTGGAGCCGGAGACCGACATCATCCTCGATGCGCATTTCCAGACCTTCGGTTGCGGCTCGGCCATCGCGTCGTCTTCCGCGCTCACCGAGATGATCAAGGGCAAGACGCTGGACGAGGCGCTCAAGGTGAGCAACCAGGACATCGCCGATTACCTCGACGGCCTGCCGCCGGAAAAGATGCATTGCTCGGTGATGGGACGCGAGGCGCTGCAGGCCGCCGTGGCCAACTATCGCGGCGAGGTGTGGAGCGACGACCACGAAGAAGGCGCGCTGGTGTGCAAGTGCTTCGCCATCGACGCGGTGCTGATCGAAGACACCATCCGCGCCAACAACCTCAGTTCGGTGCAGGACGTGACCAACTACACCAAGGCGGGCGGCGGCTGTTCCTCCTGCCATGAGGGCATCGAAGAGATTCTGGTGAAGGTGATGGCCGAGCGTGGCGAAAGCTTCAAGCCGGGCACGCCAGCCAAGGAAGAAGCCAAGCCCGCCGGCATGACCAACCTGCAACGCATCCGCAAGATCGAAGCGGTGCTGGAATCGGTGCGCCCGCAACTGAAGCGCGACGGCGGCGACATCGAGCTGGTGGATGTGGACGGCAAGACCATCTACGTCAACATGACCGGTGCCTGCTCCGGTTGCCAGATGGAAGCACTGACGCTGCAAGGCATCCAGCAGAAGCTGATGGAGGAGCTGAAAGAGTTCATCAAGATCGTGCCGAGCAAGGCAGGGGCTTTGAGCAGGGCGGCTTGTCATCCGTGATTTGGGGAATGGCGATGAACACGACATTTTCTACCCCCATCCCAACCTTCCCCCTGCAAGGGGGAAGGAATCTGGCTCCCTCCCCATTGAGGGGGATAACCAGCGACTTGCCCGCTTGCGGGCTTAGTCGAATGGCTAGTAGTTCCATCAGGGCTGGGGTGGGGGTGGAATCCCCAAACATACTGGGAGCTTAAAAATGGAAGGCATCTATTTCGACAACAACGCCACCACACGCGTGGATGAAAAAGTGGTGGAGGCCATGCTGCCGTATTTCACCGAGCAGTTCGGCAATCCCTCGTCGATGCACAGCTTCGGCAACAAGGTGGGCCTCGCGATCAAGAAGGCGCGCATGCAGGTGCAGGAACTGCTGGGTGCGGAACACGATTCGGAGATCATCTTCACCTCCTGCGGCACCGAGTCCGACTCTACTGCCATCCTGTCGGCGCTGAAGGCGCAGCCGGAGCGCAAGGAGATCATCACCACCACCGTCGAGCATCCGGCCATCCTCACGCTGTGCACGCATCTGGAGAAGGAAGGCTACAAGGTGCACTACCTCAAGGTGGACGGCAAGGGCCGCCTCGATCTGGACGAGTACAAGAAGCTGCTGACCGACCAGGTCGCGGTGGTCTCGGCGATGTGGGCCAACAACGAGACCGGCACGTTCTTCCCGGTGGTCGAGATGGCCGAGCTGGCGCATGCCGCCGGCGCGATGTTCCACACCGATGCGGTGCAGGCTGTCGGCAAGGTGCCGCTGAACCTGAAGGACACCAAGATCGACATGCTGTCCGTGTCTGGCCACAAGCTGCACGCGCCCAAAGGCATCGGCGTGCTGTACCTCAAGCGCGGCACGCGCTTCCGTCCGCTGCTGCGCGGCGGCCACCAGGAGCGCGGGCGCCGTGCCGGCACCGAGAACACCACTTCCATCGTCGGACTGGGCAAGGCAGCCGAGATGGCGCTGGAGGCGATGGCGTTCGAGAACAGCGAGGTAAAACGCCTGCGCGACAAGCTGGAAGCAGGCATCCTCGCCAAGGTGCCGCGCTCGTTTGTCACCGGCGATCCGGGCAATCGCCTGCCCAACACCAGCAACATCGCATTCGAGTTCATCGAGGGGGAGGCGATCCTGCTG
>JAJZUH010000018.1 GCA_021847165.1 Pseudomonadota bacterium | reverse complement strand
GGGTGCGGGCGAGATCCTGGCCGCACTGAATGGCTGATCTTCCGCTCAGCGGACTCACTATCGTCATCACGCGACCGCGTGCACAAGCCGTCGACCTGCTGCGGCGGATCGAACAACTGGGCGGCGCGCCATTTTCCTTCCCCTTGCTCGAGATCGAGCCCGCAAGCGACCCGCAAGCATTGCATGAGCAGCTATCCCGCCTGCAGCAGGCCGATCTTGCGATCTTCGTCAGCCCGAATGCCGTGCATTACGGCATGGAGGCGATACGCGCTGCAGGCGGGTTGCCGCCGTCACTGCTGATCGCGACCGTCGGGCAGGGCAGCGCGAAGGCCCTGCACGAGCAGGGTGTCTCCCGGGTCATTGCACCATCCGGTCGAGCCGACAGCGAGGCCCTGCTGGCACTGCCCGAACTGCAGCAGGTGGCCGGACGGCGGGTCATGATCCTGCGCGGCAACGGCGGGCGCGAGTTGCTGGGCGACACGCTCGGGGCCAGGGGGGCAACGGTGGAATATGTCGCGTGCTATCGGCGCAGCAAGCCCGCGCTTGACGTGGATGCGCTGCTGGCAAGGCAGCCGCATGCAGTGGCGGTGTCGAGCAGCGAGGCATTGACCCACTTGCGGGAATTGCCGGGGCCTTCGGTGCGGGACAAGCTGATGGCAGTGCCGCTGTTCGTGGGGCACGCGCGCATCGCCGAAGCGGCGCGGCAACAAGGCTGGCAGCATATATACGTCACCGGGGCCGGAGATGACGGACTGTTGTCGGGTTTGGTAGCATGGGCGCATGACAGACGGAAATGAAACCATGAGCGAATCAGTACAGCCCCCATCATCTGCCGACAAGGCCGGCGCGACGCCTGAACCGGCAGGCACGCCGCCGCGGCCCGCAGGCGGCCACCGTCTGGCCGACCTGTTTTCGCGCCTGACCCTGACGCAGCTCACCTTGCTGGTGCTGGTGGTGATCTTCATCTGGCAATGGCTGGATGCGCACACCCAGCTCAACCAGACGCAGCAGGAGGTGGCGCGCCGCCTGTCCGAGGTGGAGGCGGCGAACAAGGCCAACCAGATGTTGCTGGCGCAGAACCAGGAACTGGTGCGCGAACTCGGCGGCAAGCTCGGCCTGGTGGAAAGCAAATATGCGGAAACGCAGAATCAGCGTGCCGCGCTGGAAGCCCTGTATCAGGAGATGTCGAGCAGCCGCGACCAGACGGCACTGGCGGAAGTGGAGCAGATGCTGCTCATCGCCAGCCAGCAGTTGCAGCTGTCCTCCAACGTGAAGGCGGCATTGATTGCCATGCAGCAGGCGGAGAGCCGTTTGCAGCGGCCGGTCTTCGCCAGCCTGAAGAAGCGCATAGACCAGGACATCGACAGGCTGCGCGCCCTGCCCAATATCGATGTGCCGGCCATCAATCTGCGCCTGGATGGGGTGGTCGGCGCGATCGACGGCCTGCCGCTGGCGCAGGATGCGCATATCCAGGCGCAGAAACCCGCAGCGGTCGCCGAACCGGCTGCAGGTGCATGGAAGCGCTTCTGGGGCGAGGTGTGGCAGGAAACGAAGTACCTGGTGCGCATCGAGAACACGGAGCGGGAGGAGATGCCCCTGCTGTCGCCGACGCAGACCTTCTTCCTGCGCGAGAACCTGAAGTTGCGCCTGCTTTCCGCACGCATGGCCTTGCTCACGCGCGACGAGGTCAGTTTCCGCCGCGACCTGAAGACCTCGCAGGAATGGCTCAAGCGCTATTTCGACGTCAAGGCGGCCGACAGCGCGCAGGCGCTCGCAACCTTGCAGAAGCTGGCTGCATCCAACATCGCCATCGACATGCCGGATATCAGCGGCAGCCTGGAGGCGGTGCGCAACTACCGCATATCGCACGAACGGGGCGCGCGATGAAACACCTGCTCTGGCTGCTCGGCCTGTTCGCTGCCGCCGTAGCGGTAATGCTGGCGGCACGCAATCCCGGCTATGTCCAGTTCGTCTATCCGCCCTACAAGATCGAGATGTCGCTCACGCTGTTCGTGTTTGCCCTGGGGGCGGGGTTCGCGTTGTGCTATCTGCTGGTGCGCCTGGCCGTGGTGACGCTGCGCCTGCCCGAGTATGTGCGCGCCTTCCGCGAAGAACGCGCCACGAGCAAGGGCCGCGCCGCAATGATCGAGGCGCTGAAGGCCTATTTCGAAGGGCGTTTTGCGGCAGCGGAGAAAGCCGCGGTTCGCGCGATGGAGCTGGGCGAGAAATCGGGACTGAACTCCATCGTCGCTGCGCGCGCCGCACATGAGTTGCGCGAATTCGACCGGCGCGATGCCTATCTGGCGGGCGCCGAGGGCAAGACCGTGGGCGAATCGACCATGCGGCTGATGGCGAAGACCGAGTTCCTGCTCGACCAGAAGCAGCCGCAATCGGCGCTCAATTCGCTGAAAGAGCTGAGCGACTCCGGCATGCACAAGCACATCGGCGCGCTCAGCCTGGAACTGAAAGCGCAGCAGCAGGCGCGCAACTGGGATGCCGTGCTCGAGGTGATGGCGCAGCTGGAGAAACGCAACGCGATCGACAAGACGGTGGCCACGCAGATGCGCCAGCAGGCTTGGCTGGAAAAATTGCGCAGCCAGGCACTGGATATCGCCACCTTGCGCAGCGTGTGGAAATCGATTCCGGGCGAGTTCAGGCATCGCGGCAAGATCGCCGCAGCAGCGGCTGAAGCGTTCAGCAAGCTGGGCGACTGCAAGAGTGCCCAGCAATTGCTCGCCGATAGTCTCAATGCGCAATGGGACAGCGAGCTGGTCGCCCTGTATGGCGAATGCCGCAACGACGACAACATCGCCCAGATCGAACAGGCCGAACGATGGCTGAAGCAGCATACCGACGATGCCGGGTTGCTGCTCGCCCTGGGCAAGCTCTGCATGCATCAGCAATTGTGGGGCAAGGCGCAGAGCTACCTGGACGCCAGCCTCAGCCTGGAGTCGAGCCCGGCAGCCTATGCGGCGCTCGGTCAGCTGGCCGAAAAGCTGGGCAAACACGAGGAGGCACTGGCTTATTTCCAGAAGGCCATGTAAGTGATTGAACCGGTGACGGTTCCTCTCCTTCAGCCCGGCAGGGATATGCGAGGTTCTATATCTTTTGGTCTATAGCCGAACGCCGATGGTGCTGCTAAAGTTTGCCTGCAGGCTATCCTGGCTTGCGCACGTTCGTATCCCGATCCGTGTCCGATCACGGCGGGGCAGGAGACCTGGATGAAACGCGGTGTACGACATTTCCTCTTGATCGGCATGATCGCCTGCCAGGCGATGTCGCTCCCGGCATGCGCCCAGACTTCCATGGTATCCGAGCCGGCCGCGGAACATGCGCCCGCACAGCCGCAGGCGAGGGTGCCAAACGAATACCTCGTCACGCTGGTCCCCGATGCGAACGAGAGCATCATCTCCCAGTATTACGGCCGCTACGGAATCAAATATCTGCATTTGCTGGAAGAGGACACCTTCCTGCTGGTCGTGTCCGACGATCCCGGTCCGCAGGAGATGGCCGCGCAGATCAGCAAGGAGTCGCGCATCAGGGTGGTCCAGCCCAATCTCATCCAGTGGGATTACCGGTAAGCCAGCCGCAACGGCGCGTTGAGCCCGTCCCGGGCAAGGCCGGACGACAGAAAAGGACAGATATGAAACGCACGATATTGCTGCTATCCCTGGCGGCCACCAGCCTGTGCGCAAGCGCAGGCACGATCTACAAGTGCAAGAACGCGTCCGGCGAGATGCTCTACCAGGAGAAGCCATGCGAGAAGGAGGTGCAGGCGGTCTCTTCCTGGGCCTCGGCTTCGCCGGTCGAGACCGATGCCGATTCTCCTGCGGCCGAGGGCAAGCCGCTGGTCATCGGCCAGGGGCGCGGCGGGCATTACTTCATCGACGGCGCCGTCAATGACAGTTACCTGAATTTTGTCGTGGATACCGGGGCGACGCTGGTGGCATTGCCGCTGTCCGCCGCGACCGCGGCCGGGCTGACCTGTCAGGGCCGGGGCACGATGAAGACCGGCAACGGCGATGCGCAGGTCTGCACCACGACGATACAGAAGCTCAGGTTCGGGCATTTCACGCTGCGCTACGTGCAGGCGGTGGTGATGCCCAACCTGAGCCAGCCGCTGCTCGGCATGAACGTGCTGAAGCAGTTCCGCGTCGAGCAGGATAACGGCGAGATGCGTCTGTCGAAGAAGTTCTGAGCTGCGCGTCAGCTCTTGGGCACGAAGGTGAAGGCGTCCGAGTAGAACGCATCGCCGGGCAGGCCGCGCTGGGCGGTGAACTCGCGGTGCGCCGCTTCCACCACCACTGGTGCGCCGCAGGCGTATACCGCATAAGCTGACAGATCCCTGAAGTCATCCAGCACCGCCTGGTGCACGAACCCCATGCGGCCTGGCCACTGTTCATCGGACACCACGGGCGTGAACTTGATGCCGCTCGCTTCCCAGCCTTTCACCTTGTCCAGCATGTAGAGGTCGGACTGCTTGCGCACGCCCCAGTAGAAATGCATCTCGCGTTTGAAGCCGATATGCAGCGCGTGTTCTATGATCGCCTTGACCGGCGCGAAACCGGTACCGCTGGCGACGAAGACGATCGGCCTGGGCGAATCCTCGCGCAGATAGAAACCGCCGAGCGGCCCCTTGATGCGCAGGATGTCGCGCTCCTTCATCCCGTTGAAGACATGATTGGTAAAGGCGCCGCCGGCGATGTTGCGCACGTGCAGTTCCAGCAGCTCGTCGTCGTGCGGAGCATTGGCGAGCGAGAAGCTGCGCGGCTTGCCTTCCTTCTGCAGGATGTCGATATATTGTCCGGCGAGGAACTGCAGGCGTTCGTTGCTGGGCAGCTTGAGATACAGCACCATCACATCGTCGGCCAGCCTGACCATTTTTTCGACGCGGCAAGGCAGCGTCTTCACCACGATCTCCTGTTCGCTGGTCACTTCATGGCTTTCGAGCACCAGGTCGGAGAGCGGCTTCGCGCAGCAGAACAGCGCCATCCCGGCGGCTTTCTCGGCCTCGGTCAGGGCGAACGACTGTGCCTTGCCGTAATCCACCGAGCCCTGCAGCACCTTGCCCTTGCACACGCCGCAAGCACCGTTGCGACAGCTGTATGGCAGCGTCAGGCCATGGTCCAGCGCCGCCTCAAGGATGGTCTCGTCCTTCTCGATGGGGAAGGTGTGGTTGCTCGGCTGAATGGTGGTCTTGAAGCTCATGGTTCTGTCCGCTGAATAAAGGCGGCGATTTTAACGCATAATGGGCACGCTCTGATTATGTCCCATATGAAACGATTGCTCATCATAGGTTGCGGCGACATCGCGCGCCGCGTCATCCCCCTGCTTGCCGGGCGGTATCGCATCTGCGCGCTGATCAGGACCGCGGCGCGGGGAAAAGCGCTGAGTGCTCAGGGCATTATGCCGATACACGGCGATCTGGATGAGCCTGCCAGCCTGGCGCGGCTGGCTGGGCTGGCGGATATCGTGCTGCATCTGGCGCCGCCGCCCAATGCGGGCATCCTGGACGCCCGCACCCGCCATCTGCTGGCGGCATTGTCCAGGGGGAGGCTGCCGGAACGGTTTGTCTACATCAGCACCAGCGGCGTGTATGGCGATTGCGGCGGTGCCGTGGTCGGCGAAACGCGCGCCATCCATCCGCAGAATGCGCGTGCGCAGCGCCGCGCCGATGCGGAACGGCAGATACGCGGCTGGGCCGGGCGCAACGGTGTCCAGGCCAGCATCCTGCGCGTACCCGGCATCTACGCGGCGGAACGCCTGCCGCTGGAACGCATTCGCGCCGGCACGCCTGCCTTCGTTGCGGCAGAAGACGGCTATACCAACCACATCCATGCCGACGACCTCGCGCATGTCATCGTTGCGGCGTTGCGTCGGGGCAAGGCGAACCGCGTGTATCACGCCAGCGACGACAGCGAATTGAGGATGGGCGACTACTTCGATGCGGTGGCGGATGCGCATGGGTTGCCGCGCCCGCCGCGCGTCTCCCGCGCCGAGGCGCAGCGGGTTCTGCCGGAATCGCTGCTGTCCTTCATGAACGAATCGCGCCGCCTGAGCAACGAGCGCATGAAGCGCGAATTGAAGGCGGTGCTGCGCTATCCGACGGTGGCGGCGGCGTTGCAGTCGCTTGCGGCCGGAGCGGCGGCGCGGTGAGATGGCGGGAGCGAGGCGGTCACGCCTGCGGAGCGGGTGTCGGCCACTGCCGCAGGCAGCACCTCACGGTGCCCAGCGCGCATCCAGCAGCCTGTCCTCGCGCTCTTCCGGCACCCGTTGCATGAACGGGCAATCGCGGCGGTGGATGGTGATGCCGCGGTCGCGCGTGACGTAACCGATGATGGCGTCCGGCTTGACCGGATGGCAGCAACGGGCGGTGCGGATCATCAGGTTGCCCACCCCTTCGATCAGCACGTTGCCGCTGGCGGTGGGCAGTGCCTGGCTGGCAGTGCTGCGCGGCGCCGGTGGTGTGTCCTGTGCGATGGCAAGGCTGACGCGGCGCGGCGTGATGTCGCCGCGGCCCAATGCGGCGAGCAGCTCGTCCAGTTTGTTGAAGCGCAGTTTCTGCGCCAGCTTCTCCTGGTTGATGTCGGTCACGCCGATGCGGTGCAGCTCGCGGTCGAGCAGCGTGCGCCCTTGGGCGACGCTGTCGTCGATGTTCTGTTCGGAGAACCAGTGGCGCACCTTGGCGCGCGACCGCGCACTCTGCAGGAAGCCCAGCCTCGGACTGAGCCAGTCTCGGCTGGGCCCGCCCTGCTTGGCCGCGAGGATCTCCACGCGCTGGCCAGTCTGCAGTTTGGTGTTGAGCGGCACGATGCTGCCATCGATCTTGGCGCCGCGCGTGCGGTGGCCGAGATCGGTGTGCACGACGTAGGCGAAATCCACCGGCGTCGCGCCCTTCGGCAGATCGATCACCTTGCCTTGCGGCGTCAGCACGTACACGCGGTCTTGCAGCAACTGGTTCTTGAACTGTGCCTGCAATTGCCCGCTGTCGGCCAGTTCGTCCTTCCATGCCAGGATCTGGCGCAGCCAGGATATCTTCTCGTCCACGCCGCTTTCGGATTTCCTGTTCTCCTTGTAGCGCCAGTGCGCGGCCACGCCGAGTTCGGAATCGTGATGCATCTGCCGGGTGCGTATCTGCACCTCGACCGAGAGGTTGCGCGGGCCGAGCACGGCCGTGTGCAGCGAGCGATAGCCGTTGGGTTTGGGACGGGCGATGTAGTCGTCGAATTCGCTCTGGATCGGCTGCCACAGTTCGTGCACGATGGAGAGCGCCGCATAGCATTGCTCAAGGTCGTCCACCAATACCCGCACCGCGCGCACATCGTACAGCTGGTCGAAATCGAGATGCTTGCGCTTCATCTTGTTGATGATGCTGTAGATGTGTTTCGGGCGTCCGCTTACTTCGGCCTTGATGCCGGCCTGCGCCAGTGCCTGTTGCAGCCGTCCGATGACATCGGCGATATAGCGTTCCCGGTCCACGCGCCGCTCGTCGAGCAGTCTGGCGACCTGCTTGTAGAGCGCAGGCTCAAGGTAGCGCGTCGACAGGTCTTCCAGTTCCCACTTGATCTGCCATACGCCAAGCCGGTTGGCCAGCGGCGCGAAGATGCTTTGCGTCTCCTGCGCGATCTGCTTCTGCTGCTCGGGCGTCGCGCCGGAAAGGTTGCGCAGCGTCTGCGTGCGCTCGGCCAGCTTGATGAGCACCACGCGGATGTCTTCCACCATCGCCAGCAGCATCTTGCGCAGGCTTTCGATCTGTTCGGCGGTATCGTCCTTGTCCTTCGCGTTGCGTATCTCGCTGAACTGGCGGATCTGTTCCATCCGTGAGATGCCGTCGACCAGCACGGTGACGTTGCGCCCGAAGCGCCCGCTCAGGACTTCGTTCCAGTCGTCGAGATACTCGGGCACGGCATGCAGTGCGGCTGCGGCGATGGTCTCGTGGTCCATGTGCAGGCCGATCAGGATGGAGGCCGAGCCGAGCGCATGCTGCAACAGCGGCGTGCCGGTGACCTCGCATTTGTCGTGATAGAGCGGTGCGGCGAACTCGCACGCACCGCGGATCACCTCGATCTCGGCGGGCGCAAAGACCCCGGACAACGCGCCCAGCCAGTCCTGGATGTCGGCGCTGTCCTGTCCGGCGAGCGGAGGAAACTGATGCTGGATGGAGACCACGTGTGCGGTAAAACGCTCAGGTGTTGCTGACCTGGATCAGCTGCGCCAGCTTGTTTTTGGCCGCGCCGGAGGCGATCGTCCCGGCCGCCAGCTTGACGCCCTCTGCCAGCGTGGTGCTCAGGCCGGCAGCGTAGATCGCGGCTCCCGCGTTGAGCAGGACGATGTCGCGCGCCGCGCCGGGCCGGTTGTCCAGCACGCCCAGCAACATGGCCTTGGCCTGGTCGATATTGCTGACGCGTATGTCGTCCAGCGGCGCGGACCTCAGGCCGAACGATTCCGGGGTGACGGTATATTCGTTCACCTGGCCGTCCTTCAGTTCCGCGATGGACGTCGGTCCGCTGATGGTGATCTCGTCCAGGCCATCCGCGCCGTTCACCACCAGCACATGACGGCTGCCCAGACGCTGCAGCACGCGTGCCTGGATGCCGACGAGGTCGGGATGGAACACGCCCAGCACCTGGTTGTCCGCACCGGCGGGATTGGTCAGTGGCCCCAGCACGTTGAACAGCGTGCGCACGCCCAGTTCCTTGCGCACCGGCGCCGCATGTTTCATCGCGCCGTGGAAATTGGGCGCGAACATGAAGCCGATGCCGATCTGGTCGATGCTGCGCCCCACCTGTTCCGGCGTCAGGTTGAGGTTGACGCCCAGCGCCTCCAGCACGTCCGCCGAGCCGCAGGTGGAAGACACCGAACGTCCGCCGTGCTTGGCGACCCGTGCGCCCGCCGCTGCCGCGACGAACGCGCTGGCCGTCGAGATGTTGAACGTGTGCGCGGCATCGCCGCCGGTGCCGCAGGTGTCCACCAGATGCTCGCGCCGCGTGACCGGAACCTGGGTGGCGAACTCGCGCATCACGAACGCCGCCGCGGAAATCTCGCCGATGGTTTCCTTCTTGACGCGCAAGCCGATCAGGATGCCGGCGATCTGCACCGGCGAGACTTCGCCGCCCATGATCTGCCGCATCAGCGACAGCATTTCGTCGTAAAAGATCTCGCGCTGCTCGATCAGGCGCACCAGTGCCTGTTGTGGAGTGATCATGGCTATCGCTTCCCTTCCAGAAAATTCCTCAGCATGTCATGCCCGTGTTCGGTCAGGATGGACTCGGGATGGAACTGCACGCCGTGCACCGCCAGCGTCTTGTGGCGCACGCCCATGATCTCGCCGTCGTCGGTCCAGGCGGTGATCTCCAGGCAGTCCGGCAGGGTCTCGCGCTCGATCACCAGAGAATGGTAACGCGTCGCGGTGAACGGATTGGGCAACCCGGTGAACACGCTGTTGCCGTTGTGGCGGATCAGCGAGGTCTTGCCATGCATCAGCGTCTTGGCGTGGATGATCCTGCCGCCGAAGGCCTGGCCTATGCTCTGGTGGCCGAGGCATACGCCGAGCAGCGGGATCCTGCCGGCGAAATGCCTGATCGCGGCGACCGAGATGCCCGCTTCGTTCGGCGTGCACGGACCGGGCGACACGACCAGGTGCTGCGGGTTCAGTTGCTCGATCTGTTCCACCGTGATCTCGTCGTTGCGGTAGACCAGCACGTCCGCGCCGAGCTCGGCGAAATACTGCACCAGGTTATAGGTGAAGGAGTCGTAGTTGTCGATCATCAGTAACATGTCTGCTTCTCCCTAGCGGTGCGAGCGGGCATCGAGCCCGTCCAGCACCATCTCGGCCGCGCGCAGCACCGCGCGTGCCTTGTTCTGCGTCTCCAGCCATTCGCTGTCGGGCACCGAGTCGGCGACGATGCCTGCCCCTGCCTGCACGTAGAGCGTGTCGTCCTTCACCACGGCGGTGCGCAGTGCGATGGCGACATCCATGTCGCCGTTGAAGGCGAGATAGCCGACCGCCCCGGCATAGATGCCGCGCTTGCTGGGCTCCAGCTCGTCGATGATCTCCATCGCGCGCACCTTGGCGGCGCCGGATACGGTGCCGGCGGGGAAGGTGGCCCTGAGTACGTCCATCGCGCCCAGGCCCTGCCTGAGTTTCGCCTCGACGTTGGAGACGATGTGCATCACGTGCGAATAGCGCTCGATCACCATCTTGTCGGTCAGCTTCACCGTGCCGTTCTGGGCCACGCGGCCGATGTCGTTGCGGCCGAGATCGATCAGCATCAGGTGCTCGGCCAGTTCCTTCGGATCGGCCAGCAGTTCTTGCGCCAGCTCGGCATCCTTCTGCGGCGTCTTGCCGCGCGGGCGCGTGCCGGCGATGGGGCGCACAGTCACGGTGTCGCCTTCGAGGCGTGCCAGGATCTCCGGCGAGGAGCCGACCACATGGTGGTCGCCCATGTCGTAGTAGAACAGGTAGGGCGACGGATTGATGCTGCGCAGCGCGCGGTACAGCGACAGCGGCGATGCGGGGAAATGTTGCGACATGCGCTGCGACAGCACCACCTGCATGATGTCGCCATCGAAGATGTAGCGCTTGGATCTTTCCACTGCGGCCTTGAACGCGGCCTCGCCGAATTCGGATTTGGCCTCGTAGCGGCGCATTTGCGGCGCATCGGGAATCTGCACCGGCTGGCGCAGGGCGCGCTGCAGGTCGTCCAGGCGCTGCAGTGCGGAGCGGTAGGCATCGGCATGCGCGGGATCGGCATATACGATGAACGTGAGCTTGCCGGAAAGATTGTCGACCACCGCGAGCTGCTCGGTGAGCATCAGCAGGATGTCGGGCGTGCCCAGCACGTCGGGTTTCTGCGTGCTGGCCAGCTTGTGTTCGATATAGCGCACCGTGTCGTAGCCGAAGTAACCGGCCAGTCCGCCGGTGAAGCGCGGCAGCCCCGACAGCGGTGCGACCTTGAAGCGCGTCCGGTATTCCTCGATATAGGCGAGGGGATCGGCGACCTCCTGGGTGGTCTCGCCGGCGGGCGTGGTCAGCGTGACCTGCTTGCCGCGCACGGTGATGCGCGTGTCGGCTGGCAAGCCGATGAAGGAGTAGCGTCCGAAGCGCTCGCCGCCCTGCACCGACTCCAGCAGATAAGAAAAGGGACGGTTGGCAAGCTTAAGATACAGCGACAGCGGTGTGTCGAGGTCGGCGAAGGTTTCCGCGACCAGCGGGATGCGGTTGTAGCCTTGCTTGGCGAGTGATTGGAATTCTTGTTCGGTAACAGGGGACAGCATCAGAGCCTCTCTAAATGGATTTCGAAGACGACGGGTGGCGCAGCATCTGGCGATGCGGAATCACCATCGCCAGGCGGTCGTCTTCGCAGAGAGGTCGTTATGTGTCATGGGTCAGGCGCGGTTGATCAGTTTCAGTGCAGCTGGCAGGTCGGCGATCACGGCATCCAGATCCAGTCCGTCCACCGGCTCGCCGTGATTATAACCGTAAGGCACGCAGAACACCGGGCAGCCTGCGGCACGCGCGGCCACGGCATCGTTCAGCGAATCGCCGATCAGCAGCATCCTGTCGACCGGTATCCCGAAGAATTTGGCACTGTGCAGCAACGGCAGCGGGTGCGGTTTCTTCTCCGGCAGCGTATCGCCGGACAGCACGATGTCGAAGTAATGCGACAGGCCGATCCCTTTCAGCAGCGGTTCGGTGTAGCGCGCTACCTTGTTGGTGATGCAGCCCAGCCGGAAGCCGGCCGCCTTCATCGCGTCCAGCCCCTGCACCACGCCGGCGAAGGGTTTGCTTTGCAGCAGCAGTTCGGTGTAATGCTTCTCGAAGACGGGCAAAGCCTGGTCGTACAGGACTGCATCCGGCTCGGCATGCATGTCGCCGGTCAGCGCGCGCTTCACCAGCCAGGAGATGCCGTTGCCGATATAGCTCATCAGCAGATCCTGCGATACGGGCGGGCGGCCCATGTCGCGCAGCATGCGATTGGCTGCTTCTGCGAGTTCCGGTGCCGTATGCAATAGCGTCCCGTCGAGGTCGATGACGATGGCCGAAATGGGCAGGGGGAATTTTTTGAAACCCATTATTTTTTGACTTTCGCCAGTTCGGCGCGCATCTCGCCGATGATGGTGTCATAGCGGTTCTTGTCCTGCTCGTTGCGTTTGCCGAAAACGGCCGAGCCTGCCACGAAGGTATCCACGCCCGCTTCCGCCACTTCCCTGATGTTGGCCGGGCCGACGCCGCCGTCGATCTCCAGGCGGCAGTTGTACTTGCCGGCATCGATCATGGCGCGCACCTTGCGTGCCTTGTCCAGCACGTAGGGAATGAACTTCTGGCCGCCGAAACCGGGGTTGACGGACATCAGCAACACCATGTCGAGCTTGGGCAGCGTGTATTCCAGCACATCCAGCGGCGTGGCGGGGTTGAATACCAGCCCGGCCTTGCAGCCGCTTTCCTTGATCAGGCCGATGGTGCGGTCGATGTGTTCGGAGGCTTCCGGATGGAAGGTGATGTAGGTCGCGCCGGCCTTGGCGAAATCGGGGATGATGCGGTCCACCGGCTTGACCATCAGGTGCACGTCGATGGGGGCGGTCACGCCATGCTTGCGCAGCGCTTCGCAGACCAGCGGTCCGATGGTCAGGTTGGGCACGTAATGGTTATCCATCACGTCGAAGTGCACGATGTCCGCGCCGGAGGCGAGCACGTTGTCGACCTCTTCGCCGAGTCTGGCGAAGTTGGCGGAAAGGATGCTGGGTGCGATCTGATACATGTTGGTCCTCAGGATGATTTGAATTCGAGACGGCCATTTTACCCGAAACTCCTCCGGGCACATCAGCCCGTTTCCATGGCCGGGGACGTCCGGCGCGGCTTGTGCTGACACTGCAGGGGTTCGAGCGGGGCAACGCGGCAGGGCAATCGGCGTATTGCGGGCGGCGCAAAACCATGATGATCAAATGGTTGAAGGTATAGGCGGTACTATGCCGTTATATAGGCAGTCCAGAGTATGTGAATGGCTGCGCATTAAGTATAAGATGCCGCCCAATAGGGGAATTAAGTGCTCGCAAAGCCACCGTGCGGAAAGAACAGCTTGCTGTTTGATTGACGCCGGATCGGTTGCGGCATATCTGAAACGCAAATTTCCGCAGGTGTCGGGCAGACATGGCGCCACGCGGCTGATTCCAGTTGAATCGGCTGCGCTGTCCCGTGTGCGGTGAGCTGGCGGCGATACGGGTTGCCGGCTGGCGTAGCGGGGCAGGTTGCTATGGCGACGCAATGGCGGGTGGGATTTCAAGAAACGGTATTGCAGAACAACAGGGTTGATATGAACAGATCTGAGATCGAGCAGAACATTCTGATGGGGCTGGTGGTCTCGATCATGCTGGGTGCCCTGTGGTTTTTTTACGATAAGACCCAGGCGGTCGATCTGCGCGAGCAGAACGAGGTGATGAGCCTGCTGAACGAGGTCAAGGAGATCGATGGCCGCTGGGATATGGAGGTGCAGCGTGCGCGCATCGATCTGGGCGGACAGGATGCGCCACCTGCCCGTACCGACTCGGGCGAAAAAGCGCTGCGCGACATTACCCGCTTCGCCGGGCTGACCTCCAGCAAAGCGCTCAGGAGCGGCCTGCCCGAACTCAGAAGCGCCATCCAGCTGAAGTCCGAACTGGTGCAGCAATTCCTGTCCGAGAACCGGGCCAACAAGGCGATGCTGCAGGACCTGATGAATGCGGTAGCCGAAGCGAGCGCGCAGCAGCGGACGCAAAAATCATTGTCATCCCTGCTGCCGGTGTTGAGCCGACTGGGCGAGGCCGCGCCGCAATATTTCCTGCATGGGGACGAATCGCGGCGCCTCATCCTGCAGGATTCGGTGGCACAGCTGGGTACCCTCCTCCCAGGCACGAACGAGCAGGCCCGGATCGCAACGGCGGGGCAGGCCCTGCTGGAACATGTTCCGGTGGAACTGGGGCATTACACCCGGCTGGAGGGATTGAGCACGGGTCCGCGCCTGATCAACCTGACGTTGTCGTTCAACAGCGAGCTGGAAGAAGCGCTGCAGGAAAAAGAGCGTTACCGCATATATCTGGTTTATTACGCATCGGCCCTGCTGGTGCTGCTGATCTATTTCGGGGCCAGATTGCGGGCGGCCAACCAGACGCTGGAGCATCGGGTCGAGGCACGCACGCGCGAGTTGTCGGATGCCCTCAAGCATTTGAAGGAATCCGAGGCGCAATTGATCCAGTCGGAAAAGATGTCCTCGCTCGGGCAAATGGTGGCCGGGGTCGCGCACGAGATCAACACGCCGCTGGCTTACGTGAAGAACAGCCTGGGGCAAGTCTCCGAGCAGCTGCCTGTGATCGGCGATACGCTGGATCATTGCGACAAGCTGCTCGAATTCCTCCGGGCGGGCGATGATGCAGAAGGGTTGTCGCGCGAGTTCCAGCAGACGAGCGCACTGCTCGGCACCCTGAAGCAGCAGCATGTGATCGAAGAATTGGACAAGCTGGTCAGGGACGGCCTGTTCGGCACCGGCCAGGTGTCGGAGATCGTCGGCAACCTGAAGAACTTCAGCCGGCTCGATCGCAGCAAAGTCGCGCACACCAACCTGAACGAAAGCCTCAACAATACGCTGTTGCTGGCCAAGCACCAGCTCAAGTCCGTCAATGTGGTCAAGAACTTCGGCGATATCCCGGAGATCACCTGTGCACCCTCGCAAATCAACCAGGTGTTCCTGAACCTGGTCACCAACGCCATACAGGCCATGCCGGGCGAGCGCGGGACGCTCACTCTGACCTCCCGTCCCGACGGTGAAGGTGTCGCGGTTGACGTGGAGGATGACGGGTCCGGCATTCCGGCCGAGGTCATGTCCAAGATCTTCGATCCGTTCTTCACGACCAAGGAGGTCGGCAAGGGCACCGGTCTGGGATTGTCCATCTCGTACAAGATCATCCAGCAGCACGGCGGCAGGATCAGCGTCGACTCGAAGCCCAATGTGGGGACGAAATTCACCGTGTGGCTGCCGCTGACGCCGCCAAGCGAAGCGCAACTGGAGGGCTAGGCCGGTCCATGAACGAACCCGTGACGAAAATCGGCAAGTACCAGATCCAGGGCGAGCTTGGCAGCGGCGGCATGGGCGTCGTTTACAAGGGCTGGGATCCCGCGATCTCGCGCGAAGTGGCGATCAAGGGCGTCAACAAGAGCGCCTTGCCGGAGGGCGACCGCGAGCATGTGTTGCAGCGCTTCCGCCACGAGGCGCAGGCGGTGGGCCGGCTGGTGCATCCGCGCATCGTGCAGATCTACGATTACATCGAGGATGAGCAGGCGGCCTACATCATCATGGAGCTGGTCAACGGCAAGACGCTTGCGCATCACCTGGCGGCCAACGAGAAATTCGGCCTGCAGGAAGTGGCACAGATCATTCTGCAGACGCTGGACGGCATCGGTTATGCCCATGCGCAGGGCGTGATCCACCGCGACCTCAAGGCGGCCAACATCATGATCAACAATGACGGGCGCATCAAGATCAATGACTTCGGCATCGCGCGCATCGATTCGTCCGAGCTGACCAGGGCCGGCGAACTGGTCGGCACCCCGTCGTACATGTCGCCCGAACAGTTCACCGGTGCCAGGATCGACCGGACCACGGACTTGTACTCGATCGGTATTCTTGCCTACGAGCTGCTGACCGGCCGGAAGCCGTTCACCGGCACGGTCGCCGCCATCATGCAGCAAGTGGTCAATGCCGTGCCGGAAAAACCCTCCGCGTTGAACCCGGCGCTTTCGCCCGAGATCGACCAGGTGCTGGGCAAGGCCCTGGCCAAGAAGCCTGCCGACCGTTACCAGACAGCGCAGGAATTCGCCGATGCCTTCCGGGCTGCGATCGATGCGCTGATCAATCATGGCAGGCCGCCGGCAGTGGGCATTCCCAATGCGTCGAAGCTGCTGGATGCCGCACGCGGACTCAGGTTCGATACGGTGCATGGAAGCAATGCGGGCGAACCGGAGGAGGCGTTCGGGGACAGTCCGATCACGCTGGAGCCGGGCCTGAAGAAAGCCAATCTGCTGATCGTGGATGACGAGGAGCGCATCCTGACTGCGCTGAAATCCCTGTTTCGCCAGCGCTACCACGTGTTCACCACGACCGACGGCAACAAGGCGCTGGATTTCCTGACCCGCTACCAGATGCACGTCATCATCAGCGACCAGCGCATGCCGGGCATGACGGGAGTGGAGATGCTGCGGCGGTCGCGCGAGATATCGCCGCGCAGCGTGCGCATCCTGTTGACGGGCTATTCCGACCTGGCCTCCATCGTGGGTTCGATCAACGACGGCGAAGTGTACCGGTTCATCAACAAGCCATGGGACAACCAGGCGCTGCAGACGCTGGTGGGGGAGGCTGCGACGATTGCGCTCGAACTGGCCAATACGAAGTCTGCCGCGGTGCCCTTGCCGGAAAAGATGGCGGCCGGCGTACTGGTGATCGACGAGGATGAGGAAGTTTTCCGGGTGGTCAGGGAACTGATCGGAAGCCTGAGTCCGGTGTTTTATGCAGAGGATACGGACACCGCGTTGAGCATGCTGAAGAAGCACGAGGTCGCCGTCGTGATTGCGGATGTCGAATCGAGCCAGGAGCGGCTGACGTCGATGCTCAAGCTGTTGAAACAGGAATATCCGCAGATTCTTTCCATCATCGCAACCCGGGCCAAGGATGCCGAGCTGGTGATCGACCTCATCAACCAGGCGCAGGTGTTCCGCATCCTGCACAAGCCGATCAGCGTCCCGACCCTGAAGGTGCAGTTGCACGCCGCGTTGCAGCGCCACCTCGCGTATGCCGAGGTGCCGGAGCTGGTGAAGGCGCACAAGGTCGAAATGCCCGAGAAGTTCCGGGTTTCCACCACTGCCGCCAATATCCTGAGAAGGCTTGGGCTGATCCGGCAGCATTAGCCGCCCCGCCACGCGGGCAATCATCGGCGCGCAGCGAAACGCCGCTTGTCATGGCGTGCAAAATACGGTGAAATGCCGCGATGGAAGATTCCTCCCGCTACCGCATCCAGGTCTCCGTGCAAGTGCGCTACCTTGCCGACCAGTCCGACGAAGCCGACAACCGTTATGTATTCGCGTATACCATCACGCTCACCAACGAGGGCGAGCGCGCCGTGCAGCTGCTGAGCCGCCACTGGATCATCAATGACGCCAACAACCATGTGCAGGAGGTGAGGGGGAAAGGCGTCGTGGGCGAGCAGCCGGTCATCAAGCCGGGGCAGAGTTTCGAATACACCAGCGGTACCGTGCTGGCCACGCAGGTCGGCACCATGTCGGGCAGCTACCAGATGCAGGTCGAGGACGGCGGGGAATTCTCCGTTCCCATCCCCCAATTCGTGCTGAGCGTCCCGCGCGTACTCCACTAGGCGATGAAGGCAACCATGATCCGGGACAAGTCGATCTGGCTGGCGCTGGCCATGGCTGCCTTGCTTGCGGCCTGTCAGGCGCCCAAGCCGGTACCGGTGGAAGTCAGGGTGCCGGTCGGCAAGGTCGCGCCCGATTTCATGGTCAGCAAGTGGGAAATGTTGCCGGATTGGCCCGCGCCCGACCTGCCCGCCTCGTGGCCCGCCATGCAGCAAAGCTGCCGTGCACTCCGCCTGAAGCCGGTGTGGCTGCCCATTTGCGCTGCGGCAGCGAAGATAGGCAGCGACGATGCAGTGGCGCAACGCGCCTTCTACGAAACCTGGTTCACGCCCTACCAGGTGTTCAATCCGGACGGCACCGACACCGGTCTCATCACCGGCTATTACGAGCCGCTGCTGAAGGGCAGTCGCACGCGCAGCAAACGCTTTGCTTATCCCCTCTATGCGCCGCCGGAGGACATGCTTGAGGTGGACATGGGTGAGCTGTATCCGCAATTCAGGGGGCAGCGGGTGCGCGGCCGCCTGGAAGGGAAACGTGTGGTGCCCTATTTCAATCGGGCCGAGATCGATGCCGGCCTCGATCAATCGCTGAAAGGACGCGAGCTGTTCTGGGTGGAAGATCCGGTCGAACTGTTCTTCCTGCAGATACAGGGTTCCGGCCGGATCGAACTGGAAGACGGCACGCGCGTGAAGGTGGGCTATGCCGACCAGAACGGTCATGGCTACGCCTCGATCGGCAAGAAGCTCATCGACATGGGCGAACTCAAGCCGGAAGAAGCTTCCATGCAGGGCATCAAGAATTGGGCCGCGAAGAATCCGGAACGGCTATTTGTCCTGCTGGGGCAGAATCCCAGCTACGTTTTTTTTCGCGTGCTGCCGGATTCGTTGTCCGCGCCGCTGGGCGCGCTGGGCGTGCCGCTGACCAATGAATACAGCATCGCCGTCGATCAGCGCACCATCCCGCTGGGCGTGCCGGTGTTCCTGTCCACCACCTATCCCAACAGCAGCGATCCGCTCAATCGCCTCATGTTCGCGCAAGATACCGGGGGCGCGATCAAGGGCGCGGTGCGTGCGGATTTCTTCTGGGGCTTCGGTGATTATGCGGCTGTGCGTGCCGGCAGCATGAGGCAGTCCGGGCGCATGTGGGTGCTGTTCCCGCGCGGCGGCGAACCTGCATTGAATTGAGGTGCCCGGTCTGGGTGGTGGGTGGATGCGGGTGAATATTCCCTTGCGGCCGTATCACTTCGGATAGAGCGGGGCTGCCCCCGCGGGGCGGGTTTTGAAACGCTTGTGCAACCAGAAATATTGCTCCGGCATCTCCCGCACGCGTTGCTCGATGAATTCGTTCACGCGGCGCGTATCGGCGATGTCGTCCCCGCTCGGATAATTCTCCCAGGCCGGATAGAAGGTCAGCACATATCCTTCCCCGCCGGGCAGCAGACGCGTGACGCAGGGCACGATCTTGGCACCGGTCATTTGCGCGATGCGCGGCACCGAAGTCATGGTCGCTGCGGGCACGCCGAAGAAGGGGATGAATGCGCCATCCTTCACGCCCTGGTCCTGATCCGGAAGATAAAAGAAGGGTTTGCCTGCGC
>JAJZUH010000175.1 GCA_021847165.1 Pseudomonadota bacterium | reverse complement strand
AACACATGAAGTCTATTCTCGTAAGCATGACAGTTGCAGCAGGGCTGATGGTTGCTGGCAGCGCAATGGCAGCAGAAATGCCGGAACTGGCCAAGAAGAACAACTGCGTTGCTTGCCACGCGATCGACCACAAAGTGGTTGGCCCGGCCTGGATGGATGTTGCCAAGAAATACAAAGGCGCCAAGAGCTACACATTCAAGGGCAAGGAATACCCCCTGGTTGAAGGCCTGATGATGAAGGTATCGCAAGGCGGTTCCGGCAACTGGGGCTCCGCAGCCATGGTTCCTAACGATCCAGCTGGCAAGAAGCAAGACCAGATCAAGGAACTGGTTGAATTCGTTCTGGGCCTGGCCAAGTAAGTCAGTCGCTGAACCCGAAAAAGCCGACGCAAGTCGGCTTTTTTATTTGCTGCAATTCACTCTTGAGCAGTCCCTTACCGGTTCAGAATAGCTCCCAGACCTTATTGCGCTTGACATAAGCCAGCGCCCAGGCGCCGATGGTGAAGGCCCAGGCGATGATCTTGAAGACGACCGACTTGATGATCAGCATGTCCAGCTGCAGCAGCACGGTGAACGCGGTGATGTTGAACGCGATGATCATGTAGACGATCACGGCGGGTAGCTTGAACATTGGGTACTCCTTCCCGTTAAGTTGTCGAACCTTGTCGCCCGGTCAGGGCACTGATGTCCCGCCCATGTACATCGGCAGCGTTCTGTTGCACGCATCGATTACGGCAGCGTACGCGCCAGGCGGAATCCGTAACTGTAGTAGCGATAGGTGGCGCCGAACTTGGAACGGGATGCCGCCCTCCCGAACTTCTGGTCGTATCCCCAGGAGCCGCCGCGCAGCACGTGCATCGAACCGCCCATCCATGCGCTGCCGTCCGCCGGGGCGCCGTTGTAATCGTCGTGATAGTTGTCCGCTACCCACTCCCACACGTTGCCGCTCATGTCGAACAGGCCAAAGGCATTGGCCTGCTTGGTCGCCACCGGATGCGGCGTATTGAAGAAGAAGCTGCCGCTGTTGAAACTGTTCCACGACACGCTGTCCGCGCTGTCGCTGCCGCAATATTCC
This sequence comes from Pseudomonadota bacterium, assembly GCA_021847165.1. Lineage (GTDB taxonomy): Bacteria > Pseudomonadota > Gammaproteobacteria > Burkholderiales > Gallionellaceae > Sideroxyarcus. Next base: position 2,442 of record JAJZUH010000175.1, on the reverse strand, counting down.
TGCTGCTTGCCCGCGCGACAGGCATATTCCCACTCGGCCTCCGTCGGCAGTCGGTATTGCTTGCCGGTCCTGGCGTTGAGTTTCTGGATGAATGCCTGGGCGTCGTCCCAGCTGACCTGCTCCACCGGGCAGGTATCGCCGCAAGTCGAGAAATAGCTGGGATCATTGCCCATGATCGCGTGCCATTGCGCCTGGGTGACCTCGGTCTTGCCGATGGCGAAGGGCTGTGCGATGGCGACGGGATGCACCGGCTTTTCGTCGGCCTCGCCGTTGTTCGAGCCCATGTCGAAGCTGCCCGCCGGCAATTCCACCATCTCAGGACATTCCGGACAATCCTTGAATGTCCTGCCTGCTTCGGGTTCCGCAACGCTCTCCCACTGGTATATCTTGTCCTGCGCCGCACGCGCTTCGGGAGCGGCAGGCGCGAGCAGCAAATAGCGCTTCATTTCGCGCATCGCATCGCGATATTTCTTCGTTTCGCCCAGCACCAGCGCCAGCTGGTAATGCCCTTCCGGCCACCACGGGGCGATTTCCAGTGCCTTGCCGTACAGTTCGATCGCCTTGTCGTTGCGCTTCTCCTGCACGGCGAATTCCGCCTGCACCTTGTACTTGTGCGCCTCTTCCGACAGCACCGGCTTGGGATTGGCTGCCAGATATCGGGCGGCAACTTCCTGGAAAGGATCTGTCGCAACCTCGGCCAATGCCGGTGTGCTGATCAAGAAAAGAACGGCCAGCAGGCCCTTTTGAATATTTGCCAAAATATCACTCCCTCATCGTGTGCATCATCGATGCAATCCGTCGCGCATTGTAGCCGTTTTTCCGGCATGGTTTTTCATCACGCAGGCGATGCGCCGCGACGGCCTATCCCTTTTCCATGAAGTGCTCGAGGTGATCGAGGAAAGCGCGGGTCTTGGCCGGCAAGTAGCGGCGCATCGGCATCACCGCCCATGCCGGAACGGAAGGCAGGCACCATTCCGGCAGCACGCGCACCAGCCGCTTCATGCGCACATCCTCCTGGGCAAAACGATCCGGCAAGGCGCCGATACCAACGCCATCCAGCAGCAATTGCTGAATGAGACCGATGGAATTCAACGCCAACCTTCCGGAAGGGACGCCCTCCCACATTGCCTTGCCGCGCGAGAGCTTCCACGGGATGGAATCGCCGTGATCGGACAGCAACCGGACCGCCACATGCTGCAGCAGCTCGTCCGGATGTTTCGGCGCGGGATGCAGGCCCAGGTAGATGGGGCTGGCATACAGGCCGAAATGCTGCTCGTCTATCTTGCGTGCGACCAGCGTCGAATCGTTCGCCAATGTTCCCATGCGGATGGCCAGGTCGAATCGCTCCCCGATCAGATCGACCAGGCGCGAACTCAGGTCGAGATCGAGCTGTATCTCGGGATAGGCCTCGATGAATGTGGCCAGCGCGCGCGACAGATTATGTTTGGCGTAATCCTCCGGCATGGAGATCCGCAGACGGCCGTGCGGCTGCACATCCTGGCTGCGCACGAAATCCTGCGTGGTCGCCACCTCCTCGGCCACGCGGCGGCAGTGATCGAGGAATTCCTGCCCGAACTCGGTGAGGGTGAGCCGGCGCGTCGTGCGCAACAGCAGGCGCTGCCCCAGTGCCGTTTCCAGGTTGGTCAAGCGGCGCGAGACCGTGGCCTTGGGCATGCCGAGATATTCGGCGGCGCGCACCAGACTTTCCCGGTCGGCGACTGCGACGAACAGGATGTAATCATCGGCAGAGATATTTATTTGTTCCATTTTTGGGACAGTCTATCCCGAATTAAAAGCTTTATCTATCTTTTCGAGACGCCTAATATGCGACCACTTTACTCCACTAAGGAGCGTTGCCATGCATATCGCCACCCAGACCCAACTGCAGCAATCGCGCACCATCGAGCGCCTGGTCGAAGGTATCGCCACTTCGGACGGCGCCGGCGTCAAGCTGACGCGCGTGCTGACCGGCAAGCTGCAACACCGGCTCGACCCTTTCCTGATGCTGGATGCGTTCGGCAGCGACGATCCGGACGATTACATCGCCGGGTTTCCCGACCATCCCCATCGCGGCTTTGAAACGGTGACCTACATGCTCGCCGGGCGCATGCGCCATCGCGACAGCGCCGGACACGAGGGTCTGCTGGGCGATGGCGGCGTGCAATGGATGACCGCAGGCCGCGGCGTGATCCATTCCGAAATCCCGGAGCAAAAGGACGGGGTGATGGAAGGCTTCCAGCTCTGGCTCAACCTGCCGGCGCAACAAAAGATGAGTGCCCCCTGGTACAAGGATTTCGCCAGCGAGGAGATACCGGAATACACCACGGCCGCCAACGTCACCGTACGCGTGATCGCGGGCCGCAGCAACGGCGTGGCCGGGGCCGTCACGCGCGAAACGACCGAGCCGCTGTATCTCGATATCCACCTGCCGGCAGGCAGCTC
>JAJZUH010000174.1 GCA_021847165.1 Pseudomonadota bacterium | reverse complement strand
CGTGCCGGAACGCAGCGCCAGATGGATGTCTATACCATCCGTACACTGTGCGACATCGCCGACAAGTTCGCCGAAGGCCGCGTGCGTTTCACCATTCGTTCCAATATCGAGTTCATCGTGTCGGACGAGAAGAAAGTCGCGCCGCTGATTGCCGAACTGGAAAAGCACGGCTTCCCGGTCGGCGGCACCGGCAATTCCGTGACCATGATCGCGCATACCCAGGGCTGGCTGCATTGCGACATTCCCGGCACGGATGCTTCCGGCGTGGTCAAGGCGCTGATGGATGAGCTGATCGTCGAGTTCAAGCGCGAAGAGATGCCGAACCGTGTGCACCTTTCGACTTCGTGCTGCGAGATCAACTGCGGCGGACAGGCTGATATCGCCATCATCGTGCAACACACCAAGCCGCCGGTGATCAACCATGATCTGGTTGCCAACGTGTGCGAACGCCCGGCCGTCGTTGCGCGCTGCCCGGTCGCGGCGATCCGTCCCGCGATGGTGAACGGCAAGCCGTCCCTGGAAATCGACGAGACCAAGTGTATGTGCTGCGGAGCCTGCTATCCACCGTGCCCGCCGATGCAGATCAACGATCCGGAAAACTCCAAGCTGGCGATCTGGGTGGGCGGCAAGAACTCGAATGCGCGCGGCAAGCCTACATTCATGAAGATGGTCGCGTCGGGTTTCCCGAACAACGCACCGCGCTGGCCGGAAGTTTCCGAGGCTGTGAAGAACATCCTGCGCGTTTACAAGGAAGATGCGCGTCCATGGGAGCGTCTGGCAGACTGGATCGATCGTATCGGCTGGCCGCGCTTCTTCGAGAAGACCGGGTTGCCTTTCACCAAGTATCTGATCGATGACTGGCGTGGTTCGCGTTACAACCTGAATGCGTCGACGCATATCCGTTTCTGAGCGAGGGACCTGAATGAAATTCGGAATCGTCGTCAATGAAGGGCCGTACCAGCATCAGGCCAGCGACTCGGCCTATCTGTTTGCCAAGGCGGCCATCGAGAAAGGGCACGAAGTGTGGCGTGTGTTCTTCTATCACGATGGCGTCAACAATGCCTCGAAGCTGACCGAGCCGCCTCAGGATGACCGGCACATCGTGAACCGCTGGGCCAAGCTGGCGGAAGACCACAAGATCGATCTGGTGGTATGTGTGGCGGCAGCACTGCGCCGCGGTATCAAGGAAGAGAATCTGGCTCAGGGATTCCGCATTTCCGGCCTGGGGCAGCTGGTTGAAGCTGGCATCAAGTGTGACCGCCTGGTCACCTTCGGCGACTAAGGGGAAACGAAATGAGTGACGCGAAAAAATTCATGTTCGTTAATCGCAAAGCGCCCTACGGCACGATCTATGCCCTGGAATCGCTGGAAGTGGTGTTGATCTCCGCCGCCTTCGATCAGGATGTGTCTCTGGTATTCCTGGACGACGGCGTATACCAGTTGAAGAAGGGGCAGCAGACCAAGGGTATCGAGACCAAGAACTTCTCGCCGGCCTATCGTGCGCTGGAAGATTACGATGTAGAGAAACTGTACGTCGAAAAGGAAGCCATGGAAGCGCGTGGTCTCACGGAAGAGGACTTTCTGGTGCCCGTCACTGTGCTCAGCCGTGCCGAAATGGGCAAGCTGATGGATGAGCAAGACGTAGTCTTGAGTTTCTAAGGGGAATCCATGTTACATATCATCAATAAGTCCCCCCTGACCGGCAGCACGCTGGATAGCTGTCTGAACACGGCGACAGGCGGAGACATCCTGCTCATCGAGGATGCCGTCTATGCGGCGACTCGGGGAAGTGCCGTCGAAGCCAGATTGCGTGCCGCGATGGGGAAATTCAAGGTCCATGTCCTGATGCCCGATCTTGACGCACGCGGCATGGGAGATCGGCTCATGGAAGGCGTTTCGCCAGTGGATTATGGCGGTTTCGTCGAGTTGACGGTCAATAACAAAAACTGCCAATCCTGGCTTTAATTTGCAACACACAGAAGGAGAATCAACATGGCAAGCATCGAAGTTGGCGGCAAAAGCTACGAAACGGACGAAGAAGGTTATCTGATCAATCTGTCCGACTGGAACACTGATGTGGCGAACTACATCGCACAGACTGAAAGCATCAATATGACCGAACAGCACTGGGAGGTCATCAACTTCCTGCGCGAATATTTCGAGGAATATCAGATCGCTCCGGCAGTTCGCGTATTGACCAAGGCTATCGGCAAGAAGCTCGGCGCGGAAAAGGGTAACAGCGAATACCTGTACGGCCTGTTCCCGTACGGCCCAGGCAAGCAGGCATGCAAGATCGCCGGTCTGCCAAAACCGACCGGCTGCGTTTGATTCAGAGCCAGAGATAGGGAATCCTCCATGGCGAGCATCGTCTTCGCGATCCTGTTTTATCTCGCTACGCTGTTGCTTGTCGTAGGGTTGTTCTTTCGTATCAGCACCTACGCCGGCACACCGGCTCCACTGAAGATACCGACCACGCCTGCGCCGACCACTACGGGCGGCGTGGTGTTGCGCATGACCCGAGAAGTGCTGTTTTTCGAGAGTCTGTTCAAGGCAAATCTGTGGACCTGGGTGCTGGGCTGGTTGTTCCATGGCAGCCTGGCGCTGGTGATCCTGCGCCACCTGCGCTATTTCACCGATCCGGTATGGGAGTGGGTTGCTTTCATACAGCCGTTCGGCATGTATGCAGGCATCACCATGTTGCTTGGCCTGTGTGGATTATGGGCGCGCCGCCTGTTCGTCGAGCGTATCCGCTACATCTCGACGCCATCCGATCATCTGATGTTGCTGTTGCTGATCGGCATTGCAGCGTCCGGTCTGTCGATGAAATTCATCGCGCACACGGATGTCATTTCGGTGAAGAACTTTTTTATCGGCTTGATGCATTTCGACATCAAGCCATTACCGGCTGATCCACTGCTGGTATTCCATTTATCGTTGGTTGTGCTGCTCCTGGTCGTGTTCCCCTTTAGCAAATTGCTGCACGCACCAGGAGTCTTTTTTTCGCCAACCCGCAATCAGAAGGACGATCCTCGCGAGAGGCGTCATGTCGCCGCTTGGGCGAAAAGTCTCGAGGCCAGCGAATGAGCGATATCACTGCACCAGCCTATCGCACCATCCCCATCATCCCCGCCCTGAAACCGGGCGCGATGGAGGGCAAGGGTCCCTTTGTTGCCAGCGACAAGCTCAACGAGGCTATCGGCTTTCCGGGCCAGCTGGTGGAAGACTGGCATGATCGCGCCATCGCCAGAATGGGCGAACTGCTCGCCAAATACCGTTCGCTCAAGGTATTCATGGACGCCTGCGTGCACTGCGGTGCGTGTTCGGACAAGTGCCATTATTTCATCGGGACGCAAGACCCGAAGAACATGCCGGTGGCGCGCCAGGATCTTTTGCGCAGCGTATACCGCCGTTATTTCACCTTGCCCGGCAAACTGTTCCCCAGACTGGTCGGCGCGCGCGACCTGACCCGCGAAGTGCTGGACGAGTGGTACAACTATTTCAACCAGTGTTCCGAATGCCGCCGTTGCTCGGTGTTCTGCCCTTATGGCATCGATACCGCAGAAGTCACCA
>JAJZUH010000173.1 GCA_021847165.1 Pseudomonadota bacterium | reverse complement strand
GCAATCACCTGCATGACGATGTTGTACACCGTGTACGGCAGGATGTTGCGCAGCGAGCCGGACAGGCTGGCATGCATGGCCGCCAGCGGGCGCAGGTCGTTGAAGTACACCAGCATCGGCGCATACTGGAACGCCAGCATCAGCAGGCACATCAGCGCGAACCCCACCATCAGGCTGATCGCCACGCTCGAGCCGGCCGCCCACATCGCGTCCAGCAGCATCTGCGGGTCGCTGGCGGCGTTCAATCCGTCCAGCATGTTGCGCAGCGGTTCGCCGCCGAGCATGATCATCGCCATCGAGGAGAGCAGCAATCCCAGGATGAGGAAACCGCCGAGCGCGATCAATTGCGCGGTATGTTTGCGCAAGCCGGCGAGCAGATGCAGCAGCTCGACTTCCTCTTCTTCTTCCAGCGCGCGGCACACGCGCATGTAGCCCATGATCACGATGGGCATGAGCAGCAGGGCGACCAGCGGGCCGAGCAACGGAATCCTGAGGGCGGTGAATATGGCGAGCGCGCCGATCAGGGCAAAGGAGATGGCCATCAGCGGATTGAGCATGATGAGCTGGTAGCCGTGCTTCACCCAGGTCCAGCCGCGTGCGGCATTCAGTTTCTTGATTTCCATGTCGGACCCCGGTTCACAGCCACGGCGGGTGAGGGCTGGCGATGTGGTTCTGCAGGATGCGCTTGAACTGCTCCGGATTGTGCGCATGCACGATATCGCCCTCGCGCGGCAGATGCAGGTCGTACAGGCGCGATATCCAGAATCGCAGCGCCGCCACGCGCAGGGCGATCGGCCACAGCTCGGCCTCTGCCGCAGTGAGCGGGCGCGCGGCATGGTAGGCATTCAGCAAGGCGCGCGTGTGGCCCGCATCCAGCCTGCCCTCCGGGGTCATGCACCAGTCGTTGACGGTGATGGCCACGTCGTACAGCAGCTTGCCGGTGCAGGCGAAATAGAAATCGATCAGGCCGCCGACGCGCTCGCCTTCCATCAGCACGTTGTCGCGGAACAGGTCGGCATGGATGACACCGCGCGGGATGCCGGCCAGGGGGTGCGTCGCGTGGAACTCGACTTCGCCGGCCAGCAGGGCTGCATCCTGGGGAGGCAGGAAGCGCCTCACCTGTTGCGCCGCTTCGGCCCGCCATGCCGAACCGCGCGGGTTCAGCATCTGCTCGCCGAAGCTCTGGCCGGCGCTGTGCATCTGCCCCAGCATCGCGCCGACGGCGGCACATTGCGCGGTGGTGGGTTGCGTCACGGATTTGCCCGAAAGACGGCTGACGATGCAGGCCGGCTTGCCGTTCAGCTCGCCGAGAAAACGGTTCTGCTTGTCCGCCACCGGGCAGGGGCAGGGAATGCCGTGCCGGGCCAGGTGGGCCATCAGGTTGAGGAAGAACGGCAGGTCGTCCGCCGTGAGCTTCTCGAACAGCGTCAGCACGAAGCGGCCGTTGGTGGTGGTGACGAAGTAATTGGTGTTCTCGATGCCGGCAGGGATGCCCTGCAGTTCGAGCAATGTTCCGAGCGAATAGTTGGCCAGCCAGGCAGCGATGTCGGCTTCGGAAACGCGGGTAAATACAGCCATACGGTCAGTCTCGTTTCAGAAGCGTTTGATGATCCAGCGCGGTACGCGGAAACCGGAATCCAGGCTCTCCTGGCGCGAGAACTTGCCGTCGCCGAGATCGTCCACCAGGTAATAGGGCGGGCCATACTTGGGCGTGACCTTGATCATGTACAGCTTGCCGTGCGCGCGAAACTCCTCGATGGTCAGCTCGGTCTTCTTGGTGATGGTCACCTGCGGCTCGTCGATCGGCTCGTCCGCGGTCATCGGCGGAGGGGGGGGCGGTTCCGCCCGGGCGGGCGCCTCGGGCTGGGCCGCGTAGGCGCTCAGGCTGAGGCAGGCGATTGCGGCAAGATAAATGGGGCGCATGATGTTTTCCAGTTGGAACGAATGGGCGGATTCTATCCGATACGGATCAAAGATTGAGTTGCATCTCGAGTTCCGCCACCGAGGGTTCGAAACCGCGGGTCTCGTAATGCTTGAAGATGGCCGCGACCACCTGTTCCGGCTCGTCGATGACCTGGATCAGGTCCATGTCGCTGGCGGCGATCATCTGCTCCGCCAGCAGGCTGTTCCTGAACCATTCCACCATGCCGCCCCAGAATTTGCTGCCGACCAGGATGATCGGCATGCGGCGGGTCTTGCCGGTCTGCACCAGCGTCAGCGCCTCCATCAGCTCGTCCATGGTGCCGAAGCCGCCCGGCATCACCACATAGGCGCTGGCGAACTTCACGAACATCACCTTGCGCGTGAAGAAGTGGTGGAAAGTCTGGCTGATGTTCTGGTACGGGTTGTTGTGCTGTTCGTGCGGCAGCTGGATGTTGAGGCCGACGCTGGACGATTTGCCGTAGAACGCCCCCTTGTTGGCCGCTTCCATGATGCCGGGGCCGCCGCCGGAGATGACCGAGAAGCCGGCGTCCGACAGCAGGCGCGCGATCTCCTCGGTGAGCTTGTAATAGGGGTGGTCGTGCGGGGTGCGCGCGCTGCCGAAGATGCTGACGGCGGGATGGATGTCGCGCAGGCGTTCGGTCGCCGAGACGAATTCTGACATAATGCCGAACACACGCCAGGATTCCTTCGACTGCATCAGCTCGGGCGACTGCATGGGCGGAAGTTTCATATCGTTGTTCATCTCGGACCTCAAAGCATGAAGACATTGTTGTTGGTGGACGGCTCGTCCTATTTATATCGCGCTTTCCACGCCATGCCCGACCTGCGCAGCCCGCAGGGCGAACCGACCGGCGCCATCTACGGCGTGCTCAACATGCTGCGCCGCCTGCGCAAGGACTATGCGGCGGATTATAGCGCCTGCGTGTTCGATGCGAAGGGCAAAACGTTCCGCGACGACTGGTATCCCGAATACAAGGCGCACCGCCCGCCCATGCCGGACGACCTGCGCGCGCAGGTCGAACCGCTGCACGAGGTGGTGGCGGCTGCCGGCTGGAACATCCTGATGGTGGACGGCGTCGAGGCGGACGACGTCATCGGCACCCTGGCGCAGCAGGCCTCGCAACAGGGGGCGCGCTGCATCATCTCCACCGGCGACAAGGATCTCACCCAGCTGGTCAACGAGCATGTGCTGTGGGTCAATACCATGAGCGAGGAAGAGCTGGATGCTGCCGGCGTCGCCGCCAAGTTCGGCGTGCCGCCCGAGCGCATCGTGGATTACCTGACGCTGATCGGCGATACCGTGGACAACGTGCCCGGCGTGCCCAAATGCGGCCCCAAGACCGCGGTGAAGTGGCTCACCGAATACGGCACGCTGGACAACCTGGTCGAGCATGCCGGCGAGATCAAGGGCGTTGCCGGCGAGAATCTGCGCGCTGCGCTGGAATGGCTGCCGCAGGGGCGCCGGCTGGTCACGGTTAAATGCGACGTGCCGCTGGACCGGCGCTACAGCGAACTGGTCGCGCCGGCGGCGGACGTGGCCAAGCTGCGCGAACTGTTCGAGCGTTTCGGCTTCAAGAGTTGGCTGCGCGAACTCGACGGGGGCGGAGCCGGTTCGCACGCGGTTGCACGCGAAACGCCGGCGAAGCCGCCGCGT
>JAJZUH010000172.1 GCA_021847165.1 Pseudomonadota bacterium | reverse complement strand
CAGCGGGCATTTGCCTCCGCCTTCGCGGTGCCGCTGCTGCTGGGCGGGGAGATCGGCATCGGCCTGCTGTACAAGTCGTTCGCCTTGCTGGCGCCGGTCGGTCTGGCATTGGCCTGGTGGTATCTGCACCAGCGCCGCTATCAATGGCGCGATTTCCTGCTGCAGGACGCTTACAAGCCCGTGCTGGCGGGTGCCGTGGCACTGGCGCTGTTTTCCCTCTGGTTCGTGCTCGATCCCGACCCGCAATCGGTGTGGCGCGAATTCGTGGTCGGCGAGAATGCCGGCAAGTTCCAGGCGCAAGGCAGCGGATACTGGGCCGGTCTGCTGTGGGGCGGCAGCAGTATCTGGACGCTGATGCTGGGCTATCCGATGAACGCGGGGCTGCTGGCTTTCCCGGTGGCAGCCCTGTTCTTCCTCGCCTGGCGCCAGCGCCACCAGCTCGGCGATGCCGAGCAGATGCTGTGGATCTGGATGGCGGTTCTGTTCGTCGTGTTCGCCGTGCCCAGCCAGCGCTCGGCGCGCTACCTGCTGGAGGCGATGCCCGGGGTTGCCGTGCTGTGTGCGCTCAACTGGCAGCGCATCCCGCGCTGGGTGTTCGCGCTCACGCTGCTGGCGGCGGGCATCGTGCTGGCGCTGCTGGCCAGGCTGGCGGCCAGCCTGCAGGGCGAGGTGGCCGGCATGTACGGCTGGGGCTTCTGGCTGTTGCTGGGCGTGGCGCTGGCGCTGGCCGTTGTCGCGCTGTTCGGCTCCGGATTCACGCGCCGCCTGGTCAATGTCGTGGTGTTGCTCACCTTCCTGGTACTCGCCGCTTTCTTGCGCCCGTTCGATGGCGCGCTGGGAACCTATGACGATGCGGCCAGGCGTCATGTGCAGGATAAGGATGTGTGGGTGCCGTGCAACTTCCGGGCGCACGACGAGGGCGACCGCTTCATGCTGCCGGCGGCGCGCGTGCATGGCTACGACGAGAACTGGAACCTGCAGCCGGCCGAACTGGCGGCGCGCTACCGCCTGTTCGCAGTGCAGTTGCCGTTCGGCGCGGAAGCCTGCGCCGGCTGCAAGGTGATTGGGCAAAGGATGGAGATACGCGGGCGGCAGAGTCCGGACGAGCTGCGTGCGATGCTCGCAGGGGATGTGTTCCGGCATCTTTTCGTGAAAGAATTGCTGGTCGAATCGTCCCTCGTGGATCCCAATGTACCCGATAAGAACAAGGAAGGATGCCGTTGATGCCGGATCTTAAGCGTGCGCTCTCGCTCGGCTTCGTGCTGGTGGCGTTCGGTTTCGGCTTGCACAAGGCATGGCAGCAGCCGGCCCTGTCGTTCGGGTTCCGCCTGCCGGTGATCGACCCTCCTGCCGCCCAGCCCTTGGTGGCGGCGCAGAAACCGACGGTGCGGAAAAAGGGCCGGCGGAGATTCCGGCGCGGGGAGGATGAGCCGAATGTGGTCGTGGGCCGTTTCGAAAGCCATTTCGCTTCCTCCCGCCTGCATGTACAGACCCACGCATCCTCGCTTGTCGAGCTCAAGGACGGGCGCATCCGCGCCTTCTGGTTCTCCGGCAGCCGGGAAGGCGCCTCGGATGTGACCGTCAACAGCGCGGTGTTCGATCCGCTCAAGGACGCATGGAGTGCCGAGCAGGTGGTGGCCAGCCGCTCCAGCACGCAGCGCGCCCTGCATCGTTATGTCTCCAAGCTGGGCAATCCGGTGGCGGCCCGCGCGGCGGACGGCAGCTTGCGCCTGTTCTATGTGACGGTGTCGCTGGGCGGCTGGGCCGGCAGCTCAATCACGATGATGACCTCGAACGACGACGGGGAGACCTGGAGCGCGCCGCGCCGCCTCATCACCTCGCCGTTCATCAACATCAGCACGCTGGTGAAGGGCCCGCCGTTCCTGTATACCGACGGCTCGATGGGCGTGCCGGTGTATCACGAGTCGTTCAGCAAGTTTGCCGAGATGCTGCATCTCGATGCCGCGGGCAATGTGGTCGACAAGCAGCGCCTGGCCAGTGCCGGGCAAGGCACGCTGCAGCCGGTGGTGCTGGCCAGGAGCCGGAACGAAGCGCTGGTGCTGACGCGCTACGCGGGCAAGGACAATCCCCATCTCGCCCGCAGCCTGACCACCGAAGACGGCGGGCAGCATTGGGGCGGGGTGGAGAAGTCTTCCTTCCCCAATCCCGATGCGGCGCTGTCGGCCACGGCATTGCCGGACGGACGGCTGCTGGCGGTGCTGAACCACCAGGAGCACGGGCGCGACAGCCTGTCGCTGATGCTGTCGGCAGACGGCGGCCGCAACTGGAAGGAGCTGCACCGGCTGGAAGAGATGCGCGTGATCCGCGACAAGAAGCTGGACGAGAAGCAGTGCATGCACATCGTGCAGGGGCTGCTGCTGAACTCCGAAGCGAGCCTCGCACAGGCGCCCGCTGCGACGCTGGACGAATACCTGGATTCGGCCAAGGCCAGGGTGCGTGCGGACGGCGGCTGCGGTTTCGAATTTTCCTATCCCTACCTGATCCAGGCGCATAACGGCGATTTCCATCTCTCCTACACCTGGAACCGGGTGTTGATCAAACACGTCATGTTCGACCAGCTCTGGCTGAATCGTCATTTGAAAAAGGGTAACGATGCAACTGGACACTGATCTGACCGGGCTGTGCGGCATCACGCTGGCCATCCTTGCGCTGCTGCTGCGCCTGCGGCGCGTGCGGGCCTTGCCGCTGCCCAGGCGGGCCGGCATGCTGGCTGCGGCGGCCGTCGTCGTTTCGATCCCGCTGTGGGGCGTCTCGCTGGCCGGTTTCGTGCGCGGCATGACCGGCGACCTGAGCATCGCCACCCTGGTGCTGCTGTTGCTGGCTGCGGTGCGTTCTTTCTCCGGCAATGCGCTGGTCGGGGAACAGGACCGCCTGGCGATGCTGCGGGCGGTGCTGATCGCCGCCGTCCTGTTCTATCCTTTCGCGCTGGGGCTGGGCATGTTCGATCCCTATCGTCTGGGCTACGGCAACCTGTGGTTGCTGGCGGCGCTGCTCGGCGTGGCGGTCTGGGCGGCCTGGCGCTACTCCGTGCTGCTCGCGTCATGCCTTGCCCTGGCGGTGGCGGCCTGGAGTGCCGGCTGGTACGAATCGCCCAACCTGTGGGACTACCTGTTCGATCCGTGGCTGGCGTGCTACGCGCTGGCGGTGCAGTTGAAAACGGGATATTTGCGCTGGAAAGGAAACACGCATGCCTAGCTTGAACCGCAAGGACTATCGCACGCTGGGGCTGGCCGCGCTGGGCGGGACGCTGGAATTCTACGACTTCATCATCTACGTGTTCTTCGCTGGGGCGATTTCCAAGCTGTTCTTCCCCGCCGATATGCCGGACTGGCTGAGCCAGACGCAGACCTTCGGCATCTTCGCCGCCGGCTATCTGGCGCGCCCGCTGGGCGGGATCGTGATGGCGCATTTCGGCGACCTGTTCGGGCGCAAGCGCATGTTCATGCTGAGCATCCTGCTGATGGCGGTGCCGACGCTGGCCATCGGCCTGCTGCCGACGTACGCGGCGATCGGCATCTGGGCGCCGCTGCTGTTGCTGGCCCTGCGCGTGTTCCAGGGCGCGGCCATCGGCGGCGAAGTGCCCGGTGCCTGGG
>JAJZUH010000171.1 GCA_021847165.1 Pseudomonadota bacterium | reverse complement strand
TTGTTTTGTTCGAGCCTCGCCCGCCTCTGTATAATGCGCCGCTCGTTAATTTCGGAACCGACGTTCCGTTATCGCCTATCTGCCCGGGTGGTGAAATTGGTAGACACAACGGACTTAAAATCCGTCGGGGAGAAATCTCTGTACCGGTTCGATTCCGGTCCCGGGCACCAAATACCGATGTTAAGCAAACTCAACCCCACTCAGCGCGAAGCGGTCAAACATCTTGGTTCTCCCCTGCTGGTTCTGGCCGGAGCGGGTAGCGGGAAGACGCGCGTCATCACGCACAAGCTGGCCTACCTCATCGAGGAATGCGGCTATTCGCCGCGCAATCTCGCTGCCATCACCTTCACCAACAAGGCCGCCCGGGAGATGAACGAGCGTATCGGCAAGCTGCTGGGCGGACGGGAAGCCAAGGGCTTGACCATCTGCACCTTCCACGCGCTGGGCATGCAGATCCTGCGCGAAGAAGCCCCTTTGCTCGGCTACAAGAAACAATTTTCCATCTTCGATACCGCCGACACCGGCAAGATCGTCGGCGAATTGCTGGGCAGCCCGGACAAGCAGGAGGTACGCGCCGCGCAAAGCGTGATGTCGAACTGGAAGGCGGCCTTCCTCACGCCCGAACAGGCTGGAAGCCTGGCCGAGAACGAGGAGCAGCAGCGTATCGCCCTGCTCTACGCGCGTTACCAGGAAACGCTGCGTGCCTACCAGGCAGTGGACTTCGACGACCTCATCCGCCTGCCGGTGGAGTTGTTCAAGACGCAGGAAGAGGCATCCCAGCGCTGGCAGCATCGCTTCCGCTACCTGCTGGTCGACGAATACCAGGATACCAACGATTGCCAGTACCAGATGATGAAGCTGCTGGCGGGCGACCGGGCCGCCATCACCGCGGTGGGCGACGACGACCAGGCCATCTACGCCTGGCGCGGCGCCAGCACGGCCAACCTGAGCAACCTGCAGAGAGACTATCCCAGCCTGCGCGTCATCAAGCTGGAACAGAACTACCGCTCCTCGCAGCGCATCCTGCAAAGCGCCAACCACCTGATCAAGAACAACACCAAGCTGTTCGAGAAGAACCTGTGGAGCGAACACGGTCCCGGCGACCCGGTGCGCGTGTTCGCGGCGAAGGACGACGAGAACGAGGCCGAGTCGGTGGTGTTGCGCCTGCTGGCGCACAAGTTCGAACACAAGACGCGTTTTGCCGATTACGCCATCCTCTATCGCAGCAACCACCTGTCGCGCGTCTTCGAAGAACAGTTGCGCACCCACAAGGTGCCCTACACCGTGAGCGGCGGAACCTCGTTCTTCGACTATGCCGAGATCAAGGATCTCACCGCCTACCTGCGCCTGATCGCCAATCCGGACGACGACCCCGCCTTCATCCGTGCGATCACCACGCCCAAGCGCGGCATCGGCAACAGTACGCTGGAAAAACTTGCCGGCTATGCCGCCACCCGCCACATCAGCCTGTTCGAGGCAGCATTCGAACCGGCGATGGCGGAACAACTGCAACCGCGCCAGCACGAGGATCTGCTCATCTTCTGCAACTTCATCAACCGCATGCAGGCCAGAGCCGAAAAGGAACCCTGCAATGAAGTGATGGCCGACCTGATGAGCGCCATCGACTACGAGGCCTGGCTGTTCGACAGCCATGAGCCGCGCCAGGCGGAGACGAAATGGAAGAACGTGCAGGACTTCGTCGGCTGGATGAACCGCAAATCCGAGGCGGACGAAAAGACCATGATCGCCATGACGCAGCTGATCGCGCTGCTCAATCTGCTTGAGTCGCGCGAACAGGAAAACGATGCCGTCTCGCTTTCCACCCTGCATGCCGCCAAAGGGCTGGAGTTCGGCCATGTGTTCCTGGTCGGCGTGGAAGAAGGCATCCTGCCGCACGAGCGCAGCGAAGCACCGGAACAGATCGAGGAAGAGCGCCGCTTGATGTATGTCGGCATCACCCGCGCGCAGCGTTCGCTGCAGATCAGCTATTGCACCCGGCGCAAACGCGGCAAGGAGTATTCCGGCTGCGATCCCAGCCGCTTCATCGCCGAACTGCCGCAGGAGGACATCATCCATGCGGGCGTGGCGACGGTGGGCAATGCCCCCGAAGTGACCAAAGAGGAAGGCATGGACAAGCTGGCACGGCTGAAGGCGATGCTGGTCAAGTAATCCCGCATGGACAGGCGGTGCCGCGGGTGAGCTATACCTGGTCGAACAGTGTTGCCGCGGTATGTGCCAGGAGCGCGACATCCAGAACACCGATGCACTCTTCGGCAACCTCGATGCCGTTCAGCACAACAGGACGCTCCGCTTCCGTGATCTCCCACACATCCGTGCTATCGCCTCTGCGGCGCACTTCTGTCAGGGTCGTGATCGCAGCATCCAGTATTTCGATGGCATCCGGGATCTGGATGGCCTTCTGCGCCAGTGCCGAGCGGACGACGCAGAGCGCCACCGCAAGACGGCCAAACGCGGTGACACTGAATTTTCCTTCGCATGCGGCTTGATATGGCAGGTACATATCCATCGCGTAGATGTCTTTCAGCCCCTGGGTGACGGGTACACGCAACGGGGTGTTCTTTTTGGCCATGCTCTGCTTTCCAATTTCACTGGTTCGCCAGTTCCTGGCAAACGATTAATCCCAAAATCCTTTTTGTGCAGCAAATCTTGACCAGGTCTTGCGGAACTCGGCGACCTGTTCCGCATAATCATGTTCCATCCAGCCGCGAATGAGCGCCAGTGTATCGCGCCGTGCTGCATTATCCAACTCGTTCAGCAAGCAATGCGCGACGGCGATATCGTTCAATATCCCCAGAATATCCTGCAGCTTGGCCAGTACCGCCACATATTCCCTGATTGCGCCACCATGGAACAGCGAACCGAACATCTCGATGCTGTAGCGCAATTTCTTGCAGGCGATACGCAGAACGTGCAGCTGTTCGGCATTCTCTCCAGCCGCCCCTGCGCCAAACCTCAGCACCTGTTTGCTTCGTTTTTCAAGCACTTGCGCAACGAACCGATCAAGCCTGGTCCCTGTTTCGCTCCACCGATCACTGTGCATCCAGGCTCCCAAACGCAGCAACAGGCGCTGGAATTCCTGCGAGGACAGATTGTCCTCCATGCCCATATGCTGTTTCTTGCGCGCGCGTTCGCTCGCATGCAGCACTTCGCGCAATCCGGAGTGTTCCGGCATGCGCGTGCAGATGGGGGCCAGCGTCTGTGTCACAAACACGTCCCATTCACGCGACCGCCCCAGTTCGACGCATAGCCTGGCGATCTGTTCGCGCAATTCCGTCAGCTCGTCGTCATTTCCACACAGGCGTTGCGTCATGGAAAGCACCACACGCAAACGGCGCAACCCGACGCGCACCTGGTGCAGATACTCTTCGTCCACTTTCAGCAAGGCGCCCGGCACATTGGCCTGCACATGCGCCAGACAGGCACCGATCAGGACGGGCAACGCACTTGCGGTGCTTTGGGATTTCCTCAATTCCGGTAAACGCGCTTTGCTGGGTGAAGGTCGCGATGCAGAAAACAGCAGATAGCCATATTCCGCCTTGCTGGTATGTTCGACCTCCAGCGGCACGATGTCGAGCAACGCGAGGGCCAGTTCGAACAGCTGCCGCGG
>JAJZUH010000170.1 GCA_021847165.1 Pseudomonadota bacterium | reverse complement strand
GCTCCGGCATGGGGAACGATGCTCAACCTTCTCGCCGCCCGTGGCTTTTCCGAGGAGGCCAGCCTCGCTCCCGTCAGTGGTAGAATGCGCGCCTTCGAAAATAAGGCAGTCTCATGTTATCCACAGCAAACATCACCATGCAGTTCGGCGCCAAGCCGCTGTTCGAGAACGTCTCCGTCAAGTTCGGCGACGGCAACCGCTACGGCCTGATCGGCGCCAACGGCTGCGGCAAATCCACCTTCATGAAGATCCTCGGCCGCGATCTGGAGCAATCCTCCGGCGAGGTGATGCTGGACAAGAACGAGCGCCTCGGCAAGCTGCGTCAGGACCAGTTCGCTTACGAAGACCGGCGCGTGCTGGATGTGGTGATGATGGGCCATGCCGAAATGTGGGACGCGATGTCCGAACGCGATGCGATCTACGCCAATCCCGACGCCTCCGAAGAAGACTACATGCGCGCCGCCGATCTGGAAGCGACCTTCGCCGAATACGACGGTTACACCGCCGAAGCGCGCGCCGGCGAGCTGTTGCTGGGCGTGGGCATCCCCATCGAACTGCACAACGGCCCGATGCGCGAAGTCGCGCCCGGCTTCAAGCTGCGCGTGCTGCTGGCGCAGGCGCTGTTCTCCAATCCCGACATCCTGCTGCTGGACGAGCCCACCAACAACCTGGACATCAACACCATCCGCTGGCTGGAAGACATCCTCAACGCGCGCAACTCGACGATGGTGATCATCTCGCACGACCGCCACTTCCTGAACAGCGTGTGCACGCACATGGCCGACCTGGATTACGGCAAGATCACCGTCTATCCGGGCAATTACGACGACTACATGCTGGCGTCCACGCAGGCGCGCGAGCAGCAGGCCGCGGACAATGCCAAGGCGAAAGAAAAAGTCGCCGAGTTGCGCGCGTTCGTGGCGCGCTTCTCCGCCAACGCGTCCAAGGCCAAACAGGCCACCTCGCGCGCGCGCCAGATCGACAAGATCAAGATCGAGGATTTCAAGCCGTCCAGCCGCCAGTATCCGTTCATCCGTTTCGAATACGACGAGCGCGACAAGCTGCACCGCGTCGCGGTGGAAGTGGAGAAGGTGGCCAAGGGCTTCGACCGCATGCTGTTCTCGAACGTGAATTTCCGCATCGATGCGGGCGAGAAGGTCGCCATCATCGGCCCCAACGGCATCGGCAAGACCACGCTGCTGCGCATCCTGGCGGGCGACCTGGAGGCGGATACCGGCAGCGTCAAGTGGGCGGAGAAGGCCCGGCTCGGCTACTACGCGCAGGACCACGCGCACGAATTTGCCGAGGACAAGACGCTCACCGACTGGATGACCGATTGCCGCGGCCCTTCCGACGACGACCAGGTGGTGCGAGGCACGCTCGGCCGCCTGCTGTTCTCCGGCGACGAAGTGAAGAAGAACGTGAAGGTGCTGTCCGGCGGCGAAAAAGGCCGCATGATGTTCGGCAAGCTGATGCTGGCCAGACCCAACGTGCTGCTGATGGACGAGCCGACCAACCACATGGACATGGAATCCATCGAGTCGCTCAACACTGCGCTGCTCGAATACAAGGGCACGCTGGTGTTCGTCAGCCACGACCGCGAATTCGTGTCGTCGCTGGCCACGCGCATCATCGAGATCTCGGCCAAGGGCGTGAACGATTACCACGGCACGTACGAAGAATTCCTGCGCGACCAGATGGCCGAATAGTCCGCCATGCGATCCAGGGGAGCGATCGGCGTCTTCGATTCGGGGGTGGGCGGGCTGTCCGTGCTGCAACACATCCGCCAGGCGCTGCCACGCGAGCGCCTGATCTACGTTGCCGATTCCGGTCACGTTCCCTACGGCGACAAATCGCCGGCATTCATCGAAGCGCGTTCACTGGCGATCGCACAATTCCTGGTCGAACAAGGCGCCGGTGCCATCGTCATCGCCTGCAACACCGCCACTGCGGCTGCCGTGACCGCTTTGCGCAGCCGTTTTCCGCTTCCCGTCATCGGCATGGAGCCGGCCGTCAAGCCCGCCGCCGTCGCCACCCGGAGTGGCGTGGTCGGGGTGCTGGCGACGGTGGGCACGCTGGAAAGTGCGCGTTTTGCGGCACTGCTGGAACGTTATGGCGAAGAGGTCGAGATCGTCACCCAGGGCTGTCCCGGCCTGGTCGAGCAGGTCGAGCAGGGCGACATGGACAGCACCCGCACACGCGCGCTGATCGAGCGCTATACGGCGCCACTGCTGGCGCGCGGGGCCGACACCCTGATCCTGGGCTGCACGCATTATCCATTTCTCGCCGCATCGATCCGCCGCGCGGTCGGTGATGACGTAGCGCTGGTGGACACCGGTGCCGCCGTCGCGCGCCATCTGCAACATCGCGTCGATGCAGAGCTGCCGCCCGGTTCGGGAAGCGAGGCTTCCGAGCAATTCTTCACCAGCGGCGACCCCGCAGAGGCGGCACGCATCATGTCGATCCTGTGGGGGAGTGAAGTTGCGGTATTGCGGCTACCGCAGCAATACCTGTAGTTTCGGCGGCGTACAGTCTGCCGTGCGGCCGGGACGGCACATATCGCCGCCCCGGATCCGGATCACAGCGTCTGGTGGCTGCCGTCGCAGGTCATGCCGTTGCCGCTGTGCTTGCAGCCGCAGAAATAGACGGTCTCCGATTTATCCGCTTTGTATTCTCTGGGGGAGAATCCGGACCCCTGATGGCTGCCATCGCAAAACGGTTGCCCCGCGCTCTTGCCGCAGGTGCAATACCAATAGCTCTTGCCTGCTTCGACTGCAACGGCATAAGGTGACTTCTGGGCGATATGGGGTTTCTTTTCGGTCATGGTTGTTCCTCGGTTCCCAGCCCCGCCCGATCTGCGCCGGAGCTGCCATTCAAATGCAGCTGAACGGCGCTGCCCCCGCTTCCGTTTTCCCGGGAAAGCCAGGAGAAAGCACCCGCATGTTAGGCGGCAGCAGATGAAAGATAAAGGCGCGCCGACGGGATGAGCAGTTCCACAAATGGAACGAAAACCTGTGCCCATATTCGACGCCCGGCGCTTCCGGCCGAGTCCCCCTTGCGCCTCAGAAGCGATAGCCCACCAGGAAATTTACGCTTTCCATGCCCCTGCGTTGCACGAGCGGGCTTTGCAATGCGGGGCCGGTGAGCCATTTGTACGACACCCCGCCATTGCTGAACCATTCCCTGCTGTAGTTGTGCAGCCAGTTCGCGGTCAGCGCGTAGTCCTTGATTCCGGCACCGGCATTGTAGGTAGTCAGCACATAACCCGAGGCAGCCGCCTGTTCCGGCGTCACCCCGAAATATGTCTGGTTGAATCTGCCATCGCCCCAGTTGAGGTTGGTGCCGAGGCGCAGGCGATCGGCCGTCGAGAGCGGAAAGTTGATGCCTGCCCCCAGTTCCGCATGCACGCCGTGACTGCCCGTGGATATGCCGCTGGAGACATACCAGGGAGCGAAGCGGCGATTGAAGAACAATCCCGCCTCCGGAATGAAGCGGATATCGCCGGTGCCATTCAGGCGCGGGTCGTCGCTTTGCCAGCGGCCATAGCCCGGCGCCAGACGCACACCGTATTGAGTGTCGCGCTCATCGGAAAAATTGTAGCCCATGCCGCGCAACAGGCTGATGAATGCCTTGCCGTCTTTATAGCTGGCCTCCAGCAGCGGCATGAAGCGCATGCGGTCGTTCGC
>JAJZUH010000169.1 GCA_021847165.1 Pseudomonadota bacterium | reverse complement strand
AGATAATCGGTATGGTCGATATCCACGCTGGCTACCACCGCACAATCTGCATCGAACACGTTCACCGCGTCCAGGCGCCCGCCCAGCCCGACTTCGAGCACGGCGACATCCACCTGATGGGAGATGAAACACTGCATGGCAGCCAATGTGCCGAATTCGAAATAGGTCAGCGGGATATCGCCGCGCTCCTGTTCGATTTTCCCGAATGACGCACACAACTCCGCATCGCTCGCCGCCTGCTTGGCTATGCGCACGCGTTCGTTGTATGCCAGCAGATGCGGCGAGGTGTAGCAGCCGACGCGATATCCGGCCGCATGCAGAATGGATTCCAGCATGGCGCATACCGAGCCCTTGCCGTTGGTGCCGCCGACCACGATAACGGGAAAGGTCGGCTGAAGGTTCAACCGCTGTTTGACTTGCGCCACGCGATCCAGGCCGAGCGCGATGGTCTTGGGATGCAGGGATTCGAGATAGGTCAGCCAGTCGGCCAGGGTATCGGGCATTTCAGCGATCTGCGTTTACAGCTGCACCCCGAACTTGCGCAGTACCGGCAACATCGCCAGGTAACAGGCGGCGGTGGCTACGACGGACGCCGCCAGGCTCAGCCAGAAATCCAGTCCCAGCCTGATCAGCAATGGCAGCAGCAGAAACAACACCAGCGAAGGCAGCACCAGCCAGAAGATCTGCCCGGAAAGTTCGGCGATGCGGGCAGGTTCAGTCCCCTCGATACGCATCCAGATGAACGCCAGCAAAGAAGTCAGCGGAACAGCCGCCAGCAGCGCCGCTGCCGCCGTATTGCGCTTGGCAATCTCGGCGATCGTCACGATGACAAGTGCGGAGATCCCGACCTTGAGCGCGTAATACAGCATCCGCGTCAGGCCGCCTCCAGCCGCGCAACCGCATCCTGCTTGGTCAGCAGCGTGATCAGCGTCGCCAGCTGGTCGCGCATCTGGCGCCGGTCCACGATCATGTCGATGGCGCCGTGTTCCAGCAGGAATTCGGCACGCTGGAAGCCCTCCGGCAGCGTTTCGCGCACGGTCTGCTGGATCACGCGCGCACCGGCAAAACCGATCAATGCCCCCGGTTCGGCGATGACCACGTCGCCGAGGAAGGCGAAACTTGCCGAGACGCCGCCCATGGTGGGGTCGGTCAGCACCGAGATGAACGGCAGCCTGGCTTCGGAAAGCTGGGTGAGTGCGGCGCTGGTCTTGGCCATCTGCATCAGCGACAGCAGGCCTTCCTGCATGCGCGCACCGCCGCTGGCGGAGAAACAGATGTACGGGCATTGCTGTTCAAGCGCCACCTGCACGCCGCGCACGAACCGCTCACCCACGACCGAACCCATGGAGCCGCCCATGAAGTCGAACTCGAAAGCAGCCGCAACGACCGGCAAGGCATGGATGCTGCCCTGCAGCACGATCAGCGCATCGTCCTCGCCGGTTTTCTTTTTCGCCTCGACCAGACGGTCGCTGTATTTCTTCTGGTCCTTGAATTTCAGCGTGTCGACCGACAGCACTTCAGAGCCGATCTCGAAACGGCCTTCGCTGTCGAGCAGCCAATCGAGGCGGGTGCGGGCGCTGATGCGGTGATGGTGGTTGCACTTGGGACAGACGCTGTGGTTTTTTTCCAGATCGGCGTGATACAGCACCGCCTGGCACGACGGGCATTTGTGCCACAAGCCGTCCGGCACGCTCTTTTTGGCCTCGGCCTCGCCCCTGCGCTTGATCTTGGGCGGTAACAGTTTTTGGAACCAGCTCATGGTGCTCTCCTCTTTATTGATCGATCGCCTGACGCAATTCTTTCACCAATTTAACCACGTTGGCGACTACATTTTGTTCGGTCGAATCCTCGACTTCCTGCACGATGCGACTGCCCACCACCACGCCATCGCACAGCCTGGAAACCGCCTTGGCCGTCGCGGCATCGCGGATGCCGAATCCGACGCCGATGGGCAGCTTGATGTGCTTGCGCAACTGCGGCAGCTTCTGCTCGATGGCCGCCAGGTCGAGATTGCCCGCACCGGTCACGCCCTTGAGCGAGACGTAATAGACATAGCCTCGCGCCAGCTTGGCGACCTGGGCTATGCGCGCCTCGTTGGTGGTCGGTGCCAGCAGGAAGATAGGGGCGATGTTGTGGCGTTGCAGATGTTCGAACGCCTCATGGCTCTCTTCTGGCGGAAAATCCACCGTCAGCACGCCGTCCACCCCGACTTCGGCGCAACGCTGCGCGAATGTTTCCCAGCCCATGGCCTCGATCGGGTTGCCGTAGCCCATCAGCACCACCGGGGTGGTCGCATCCTGCTTGCGGAATTCAGCCACCATGCCCAGCACGCCGCGCAGCGACATGCCGTTCCTGAGCGCACGCTCGGAAGCACGCTGAATGGTCGGGCCATCCGCCATCGGATCGGAGAACGGTACACCGAGTTCGAGCACATCCGCGCCCGCCGCCACCAGTCCGTGTAGCAGCGGTACGGTGAGCTGCTGCGACGGGTCGCCGGCCGTGATGAACGGGATGAGCGCCTTGCGTTGTTGCTGCTTGAGCTTCGCGAAAGTCGTATCGATGCGGCTCATAGCGTAATTCCTTTAATGCGCGCCACCGTGTTCATATCCTTGTCGCCGCGACCGGACAGGTTCACCAGCAGCACTTTGTCTTTGCCCATGGCCGGCGCGATCTTCATCGCGTGCGCCAATGCATGGCTGGATTCGAGCGCGGGAATGATGCCCTCGAAACGGCACAGCGCGTCAAAAGCAGCGATGGCTTCATCGTCATTGATGGCGACGTATTGCGCACGGCCGATGTCCTTCAGCAGGCAGTGCTCGGGGCCGACGCCGGGGTAATCCAGTCCGGCCGAGATGGAATGCGTCTCGATGATCTGACCGTTCTCGTCCTGCATCAGGTAGACCTTGTTGCCGTGCAGCACGCCGACCTTGGCATTGGCGGTCAGCGGCGCCGCATGCGATCCGCTGGCGATGCCGTGCCCTCCCGCTTCGACACCGATGATCTGCACGCCTTTTTCCTCGATATACGGATAGAACATGCCGATGGCGTTGGAGCCGCCGCCGACGCAGGCGATCACCGCGTCCGGCTGGCGGCCGATCATCTCGGGCATCTGCACCTTGGACTCGTCGCCGATCACGCACTGGAAATCGCGCACCATCATCGGGTACGGATGCGGGCCGGCCGCCGTGCCGAAGATGTAGAACGTGCTCTCGACGTTGGTGACCCAGTCGCGGATGGCTTCGTTGCAGGCATCCTTGAGCGTGCGGGAGCCGCTCTCCACCGGCACCACCTTCGCGCCCAGCAGCCTCATGCGGAACACGTTGGGCGCCTGGCGCTGGATGTCTTCCGCGCCCATGTAGACGATGCATTCCATGCCGAAGCGCGCTGCCACGGTGGCGGTCGCCACGCCGTGCATGCCGGCGCCGGTCTCGGCGATGACGCGCTTCTTGCCCATGCGCCTGGCCAGCAAGGCCTGTCCGATGGCGTTGTTGATCTTGTGCGCGCCGGTATGGTTGAGGTCTTCGCGCTTCAGGTAGATCTGCGCGCCGCCCAGGCTCTCCGACAGGCGCTTCGCATGATAGATCGGGCTGGGTCGCCCCACATAGTGCTTCAGTTCGTAGGCGAATTCGGCCTTGAACTCGGGATCGTCGCGGAAGCGCAGGTACTGCTGGCGCAGTTCCTCCACGGCCGGGATCAGCGTCTCGGCCATGTAGATGCCGCCGAA
>JAJZUH010000017.1 GCA_021847165.1 Pseudomonadota bacterium | reverse complement strand
TTGCGACATTCCAACCGACAATGACGGAACAAATGACTTCCGTTGTTTCATTTACTCCAAAACAAGACGGGACACATATGGCGCTCAAAGACATCAAGGGATTTTCCGACAAAGCGAGGACAGATCTGGAATTGAAGGCGAAACTCATCGCTTGCCAGAAGGTGCGCGAACTGCTCGCGCTGGCGCAGGAGCACGGTTTCAATTTCATCGAGGACGAGATGTACCCGCCCAACGAACCGCAATTCACGGCCGACCAGCTTTCCGAGCGGCTGGCCAAGGCCCTGTTGCGCGCCTGAGCCCATATGGATGCCGCACGCGACCCAAACCGGGCAACGCTCCGCTTTTTTGTCACTTATACCGGTATCAGACTGCCGTTCAGGCTGGTGAACGAACTGCCAGCCAATGAAGTGGAAAATCGCAACACCTACTTCCGCGGCTACTTCGACAAGCAGGAACGTCTCACCGGATTCGACAAGCTCGCTTACGGCGAGATCGAGCTCGCACACCGCTACACCTACCACGACAGCGGCAAACTGAGCGCAGCCGAGATCACCGACATCGACGGCGAGACGACACTGCTGGTGTTCGATACCGAAGGTAATGCGCAGTGAGCGCGGGCATACTTTATCCAATCCAGGGCAACCCGCCGCATGGACGGTAGAACATGCGCGGCCGGCGAAAGCCGCTTGCCTCGCAGCCTCCTTGCCCCAATCCGGACGGAATTCCATCTCTGTTCGACGCATGGGAATCCCGGAGCAGGACTAAGGTGAATTCGTTTTGCGCTTATCCCGGAAATATCACCCCTATTTGAAACATCTTGTCAGGAGAAACCATGCGCAATAACCAGCCAGTGTCCGGCCGCGAATTTCCCTTCCCCGAAGGAAAGACCGTCATCTCCTATACCAACCTCAAGGGCCAGATTACCCGTGCCAATGCTGCGTTCGTCGAACTGTCCGGCTACACCAGGGACGAGCTGATCGGGCAACCGCACAATCTGGTGCGTCATCCCGACATGCCGCCGGAAGCGTTTCGCGACTTGTGGGATACGCTCAAAAAGGGACGCCCCTGGAGCGGCCTGGTGAAGAATCGCCGCAAGGACGGCGACCACTACTGGGTGCGTGCTTATGCCTCGCCGCTGGCGGACAGCAGCGGTTACGTTTCGGTACGCGTGGCCGCCTCGCGCGAGGAGATCGGTGCAGCCGAACAGCTCTACGCAAAAATGAACCGCGATGCGAGCATCAGCCTGGACGAAGGCCAGGTGGTCAGCGGCAACGCGCTGACCAGGCTTTCGCGGCGATTCAACAACATCAGCATTGCAACCCGGTTGTGGTTGCTGACGGCGAACGGGGTTGCCGGCTTCATCCTGGCCATCGCGGCCATCTGGTATGGGCTGGACACAACGACGCTCACGATCATCGGCGGACTGGCCTCGGCAGCCTTGCTGATACAGGCATGGAAAGTCATCAACAGGATCAGGCGCTGTCTGAATGCATCGAAAGTCGCGGCCGAAACCATCGCCGCCGGCGATCTCACCAAACCGCTGCCGCCTGCCAGCAAGGACGAACTGGGCGATCTCAATGCCGCGCTCTCGGTGATGCGCAACAACCTGCATGAGCTGATCGCCAACGTGCGCGAAGGAATCGCCTCGCTGAACCAGTCGTCCGGCGATGTTTCCGTGTCGGCCAATAACAGTTCGGAAGTCAGCCAGATGCAGTCCGAAGCCGCCTCCGGCATGGCATCGGCCATGGAGGAATTGTCGGTATCGATCGACCAGGTGAGCGAGCATGCCGATAACGCACACCGTGTCAGCCAGATTTCCAGCGAAAAAGCCGTCGAAGGCGGCCGCGTGATTCACAGCGCGGCCACCGAAATGGAGAACATCGCCCAGTCCGTCAATCACGTCGCAGAGAAAATCCATGGTCTGGAGGAATATTCCAGGCAGATATCCGGCATCGCTGAAGCAATCCGCGAGATTGCCGACCAGACCAACCTGCTTGCGCTGAACGCCGCCATCGAGGCTGCGCGCGCGGGAGAACAGGGCCGCGGCTTTGCCGTGGTGGCCGACGAAGTGCGCAAGCTGGCCGAGCGCACCGCCAATTCGACCAAGGAGATCAGCGGCATGATCGTCAAGATACAGGATGGCACCGGGGAAGCCGTCAAGGAAATGGGCGTCAGCGTGACGAAGGTCAACGAGGGGGTCGAACTGGCGCGCAAGGCGGGAGATTCCGTCAGCAGCATCCGGGAAGCCGCCGAGAATGCCGCACGCGATGTCGACGACATCACGCATGCGATTCAGGAACAGTCGCTGGCAGCACGCGACATCGCACAGCGTATCGAAAAAATCGCCCAGGGAACCGAACAGAACACGCTGGCCTCTTCGCAGACGGCAGCGTCGGCCGGGCAGATGGCGGAACTCAGCAAGAACCTCGACGAACTGGCGGCGCGCTTCAGGATCGCCTGACGCGAATAAGCGTTTCGCACCCAAAGCAACGCGGGATTCGTCGGCCTATCGCCTGTTTTCATCTCGACTGGCCGAGAAGACGGTCACGAATTGATCAACGCAAAAAAACGGCATATACGGTTTATAGTTAGCGCGGTTCCGGCACACTTATCTGGGTAGTTATCCACACTTATTGTGCATAACAGTTTGCCCCGGATTTGCTCTCTCCAACCAACCCGACCATCGCTCCACGCCCTCCCCGCCAGCAGCGGATTGACGCGTTATTCACGCCGCGCAATAACCATGCTTGGATCATGTAATAGACTGCGATCTATATATTTCGGCATATATCGGCACATTCCCGCTACTGATAGCATCCCACCACTGCCCGCTGCTGATTTTTCGATGGCGAAATTCAGGCGCACCGGCAAGGTAGCAAGGGAATAAACCACTCAGGAGCGATCATGAAGAAGACGTTGCCGAATATCACATACAATCTCTCCAATCCCGGCAACGAAATGTATCGTTATATAGAAATCAACGGCGAGCCGATCCACTGGATCGAGGATCCGGACAAGTTCTATGCGATCTTCGGATTCACTCGAGACATGCGGCAAGCCGGCATGCTGCCGGAAGAATTCATCTGGGGCGAATACAGGAACAATCGGAAGTTCGATTTCACTGCCTGCATGCAGACCCAGATCATCAAGTACCTGAGGGTGCATTCGCACAAGTTCCTGCAGAAATATGGGAATCAGTGCGAGCAATGGCTGGCTGCTCTTGCCCATATGCGCCCTTCCACTGAGTCAGTGTGCCCGGCCTGCAAAATGAATCCCATCTGTTCGAATTAGAATCGTCTTGCCCGAGTCGGACCTGCGGATCGATTTCTGTCTGTTCCGCCTGAAGTACCTTCACAACAGTTTCCCGCATGTGGATGCCCTTGCCTGCGTTAAATCCGCATAAAAGATATAGCCCTGCGCAACTAAAGTTCTAGATACAGGCATAGGCCATCAATCGCATAGACCTTTCCTGCCACGCGGGTTAATGTCGCGCCAGGCAATTTTTCGGGAATATCATGCTCCAGGAATCTTGGACCAGCCTTACCACTGCCCATGTCGACGGCCTGTCGGTTGCATTGGACCAGCATGCCTGTGTCGCCACAACCGATCTGCAGGGGCAGATCACCTTCGTCAACGACAAATTCTGCCAACTCAGCCAATACAGTCGCGAGGAACTGATCGGCCAGAATCACCGCATCATCAATTCCGGCCATCACGACAAAGCGTTTTTCCGCGACCTGTGGCGCACCATCGCCAGCGGGAAAACCTGGCAAGGCGAAATATGCAATCGCGCCAAGGACGGCAGCCTGTACTGGGTCGCAACTTCAATCGCACCGAAGCGCAACAGGAATGGCGTCCACGAAGGCTATATCGCGCTTCGCACCGACATCACACAAACCAAAAGACACGAGCTGCACCTGATCAAGCAGAATGCGCTGTTGCAGGAAACCCAGAAACTGGGGCAAGTCGGGCACTGGGAGTTCGATATTTACAGCAGCGTGCTGGAGGGTTCCGAGGAGATATACCGCATACTTGAAGTGGACCCGCATGCTCCCGCGCGTTCGCTGGGCCATGCCAAATTCTCGCTGATCCACCCTGAAGATCGCGAAGCCGTGATGCGCAGATTCTGCGAATCGCTATCCAGATGCAACAGCTACAGTATCGAGTATCGTTTGCTGTTCGCCGGCGGCCGCATCAAGTGGGTGAAGGAATGCGGCACCACGCATTTCGACTCGCATGGCAGGCCCCTGTACACGATCGGCTCGATGCAGGACATCGACCAGCACAAGAAGACCGAAGAGCAGTTGCGCATCGCATCCATCACATTCGAGACCCAGGAGTCCATCGTGGTCACCGATGCCCGAGCTCGCATCGTCAGCGTCAACAAGTCCTTCGAACGCCTGACCGGTTATGCCGCGGCAGAGGTCATCGGCCGGAATCCCAGCCTGCTGAAATCCGGGCGGCACGATGCGGAATTCTACAGGCAGATGTGGGCCTCGATTATTGAAGAAGGAAACTGGACCGGCGAAATATGGGACAGGCGCAAAAACGGAGAGGTCTATCCGAAGTGGCTGAATATCTCGGCAGTGCGCAATGAGGCGGGTGAGATCACGCATTTCGTGGCGATCTCGATGGACATGACCGACAGGAAGCTGGCGGAGGAGAAGATCCACCGGCTGGCGTTTTTCGATACGCTGACCGACCTGCCCAACCGCCGCCTGCTCGTCGACCGGCTTGGCCAGGCGCTGACCCACAGCCTCCGCACCTGTGCATTTGGCGCGATCTTCTTCATGGACCTGGACGACTTCAAGATCATCAACGACACCAAAGGCCACGATGCCGGCGACATGTTGCTCATCGAAGTCGCGGCCAGACTGAAGTCATGCGTACGGGAAAACGACACCGTGGCGCGGCTGGGCGGTGACGAGTTTGTCGTGATCTTGCAGGATCTCAGCGATGACCGGGAAATCGCAGCCAGCCAGGCGGAAAGCATTGCCAGGAAAATCGTGGCATCGCTCAGTTATCCATACCATCTGTCGGGTCACGAGCACCACTGCAGCGTCAGCATCGGCGTGTGCCTGTTCCAGGGACGCGACACCAGCATAGAAGAGTTGTTGAAACAGGCGGACACTGCCATGTACCAGGCAAAGTCGGCCACCGGCAGCGGGATACGTTTCTTCGAATCTTCCATGCAGACCGCTGTCGAGCTGCGCGCCACGCTGGAACAGCAATTGCGCCACGCACTGCTCAACCAGGAGCTGCATCTCCATTTCCAGCTGCAAGTCGACAACCAGCGCAACATCATCGGAGCCGAGATTCTGCTGCGCTGGCTGAATGCGAACCATGGCGTGGTTTCCCCGGCAGACTTTATTCCATTGGCCGAAGATACCGGACTGATCCTGCCGATCGGCCAATGGGTCCTGGAAACGGCATGCGCACAGCTGCAGCGATGGCAACAAGATGCCCGGACCAGGCATCTGCACCTTGCGGTCAACGTGAGTGCGCGCCAATTCCGGCAGGAAAACTTTGCGAATCAGGTCAAGGAAATAATGAACAGGTTCAGCATCGATCCGGCACTGCTGAAGCTCGAACTGACCGAGAGCCTGGTATTGATCGATGTCGAGGACACCATACAGAAGATGCATTCCCTGAAGGAACTCGGCGTGAAATTTTCAATGGACGACTTCGGCACCGGCTACTCGTCCCTCAGCTATCTGAAGCGCCTCCCGCTCGATCAGATCAAGATAGATCAATCCTTTGTACGCGATATCGTGAGCGACAAGAGCGACGCCGTGCTGGTCCAGACCATTATCGACATGTCCAGGAACTTCGGCCTGGAAGTGATCGCGGAAGGCGTGGAAACCGATCAGCAGCTTGAAATTCTGCAGCGCAATGGCTGCCATGCATTCCAGGGATATCTGTTTGGCAGGCCGGTCACGCTCGATGAATTCGAGGATCTTCTGGACGGGCTCCCTGAAAGATCGTCATATCTGATAAATTGAGCCTGCAGGTTCGTTCACTCACGCAGGGGAGTCCAGATGTTGCGAAAATCAGTCCTGGCCGTCAGTTGCCTCCTTTTCCCGTTCGCCACGTTTGCCGGCACTGCCGACATCAGGGCCTCCAACAACCAGATCGGCATACAGGCCATCTCGACGAATGTGGATTACACGGAAACAGGCAATGGCATATTCGGCACCGTGACCGGGACGCTGGATACGGAAAAAGGCGACGTGCCCGGCTCGGCCATTTTCCTGTCTGCCATGACCGGAAGCGACCAGTATTTCGCGGCCGAATATGATCATTCCAGCGGTCAGACCACCTATACCGGCATGCCCATCACAGGCGGCGTGTTCGGCTCCATCGTCGGCGTATCCGGCGCAGCGCTGACCAATTTCAATGCGCGCTTCGGGCAAGGTTTTGAAATCGGTAGCGTCGGAGCCAGATCCGTCACCCCGTTCATGCTGACCCCCTACGTAGAGATCGGCCACCATAAATGGGACCGCGGGGTCAATTACGGCGAGACCTATACGCACAATTATTTTGCGGTCGGCACCCTGTGGCAGCTTTCACCCGCTAACAGCAGGCTGGTTCTTTCCGCCAATGCCATGTTGGGCACCACCTTCGGAGCCAACATCGTGGTGAATTCCGGCCCCGGCCTGAATGGCTTCTCCGGTGCCCTTGGCAACTCGACGCTCTACAAGGTGGGCCTCGCCGCCGATTACGCATTCTCGAACCACTTCCACGGGAATGCCGGCATCGACTACATGAGTTTCAGCTACGGCATGAGTGCGGTGTACCCCGTCGGCGGGGGATTCGTATCCTGGGAACCGGACAGCAAGACGAACTACACCATCTTCAAGCTGGGCGTGGGTTATGCGTTCTAGCCTCGTGCGCGGGGCGAGCTTCGCCCTCCTGATGCTCCGCGCCCGGCAACCTCTCCGCCATCAGGGCTTGCATTTGTAGGTCTTGAAGGTGCGTTCTCCCGGTGCGGACGACACGTCTTTCACCACCGTATCCGCGCCGGAATCCACCGCATAATTGCGCGCCAACTGGAGCAGATTGGCCTCTACATCGTCGGTGC
Source organism: Pseudomonadota bacterium (assembly GCA_021847165.1). Classification (GTDB taxonomy): domain Bacteria; phylum Pseudomonadota; class Gammaproteobacteria; order Burkholderiales; family Gallionellaceae; genus Sideroxyarcus. The sequence continues at coordinate 12,897 of JAJZUH010000017.1, read as the reverse complement.
TGCGATGGAAAAATCCGACTTTGGCGAGCACGCTGACCGTGACCTCGCCTTTGGCCTGACAGCCGCCCACCTGATTGATCTCGGCCAGAGCAACCCGGTCGCTCCCCTGGCGCACCTCGATCATGCTGCTGGCGCAGCCGCCCAATGCTGCAACCAGCGGAAACCCGGCAACTAGCCACATCTTTTTCGAAAATCGCATGCTCTCTCCATATCCATTGATGAATCATTCCAGCCGCCCAGTGTACTGAATGGTCCCCGCAAATGGCAAACATCGGCGTCCTGCTGTGTCATTGCTGCCTGTATGATCAGTGTCATGCCTGGACTGGCCGCCAGGAAACCGTATCCGTTCGCTCGAACCGGCAATCGGCCCGATGTTCCAATAATGGGATATTGCATGCCACGAATGACGATTTATCCGGCCATTTGAACCGAATAACATGGGAGCCATCTTCAACACAGCGAGATGGCAATCACCATGGATATCCTGCCAGCAAACTTCACGACCGACATTCGCGTATCGCCGCCGCGGCGATCCGCCAGCGAAAAGTACACCGCAACCGCCATTGCGATGCACTGGTTCATGGCCGTTGCCATCATCGGCCTTTTTGCGCTCGGCCTTTATATGCACGACCTGCCGCTCTCCCCCTGGAAACTGCGCGTCTATTCGTGGCATAAATGGGCCGGCGCGACCATTTTCGGCCTGGCCATCGTCAGGCTTGCGTGGCGCATGTATCAGCGCCCGCCGCAATTGCCGCAGCATATGGGAGGTATTGAGCGCACCCTCGCTCGCGGCGGCCACGGACTGCTGTATCTGTTGATGTTCGCGATCCCGCTATCGGGCTGGCTGATGAGTTCGGCCAAAGGTTTCCCGACCGTGCTCTTCGGCGTATTCCCCCTCCCCGATCTGCTATCGAAGAACAAGGAACTGGGAGATATTTTGCAAACCGTGCACTGGGGCTTGAATATGCTGCTGGCTGCCATCGTCGCCGGCCACATCGCCGCAGCGCTCAGGCATCACTTCTTCGACCGGGACGATGTCCTCACGCGCATGCTGCCCGGTTCACGCAAGTCGCATTGATCGCAAGAACAACCAGGCTGCCTGCGCCTGCAATGAAAGGAAGCAACCATGTTAACGGTGCGTAAAAGCAACGATCGCGGATTTGCCGATCACGGCTGGCTGCAGTCGTTCCACAGTTTTTCTTTCTCCGACTACTACGACCCCGCACATATGGGGTTTGGCCCACTGCGGGTGATCAACGAGGATCGCGTCGCCCCCGGCCAGGGTTTCGGCACGCACGGCCATCGCGATATGGAGATCATCTCCTATGTGCTCGACGGTGCGCTGGAGCACAAGGACAGCATGGGCAACGGCTCAGTCCTGCATTACGGCGATGTGCAACGCATGAGTGCGGGCACAGGGGTAAGGCACAGCGAATTCAACCATTCGCCATCGGCACCGGTGCATTTCCTGCAGATCTGGATCGAGCCCGATGTGAAAGGGATCGCCCCCGGTTATGAAGAGAAAACATTCGCGCAGGAATCCCGGCAAGGCCGGCTGCAATTGATCGCCTCTCCAGACGGGCGCGATGGCTCCGTCCTGATCCACCAGGATGCCGCGGTATACGCATCCATACTCGGCGCCGGGGATGGCATCGATTACCCCGTCGCATCCGGCCGCAAGGTCTATCTGCACGTTGCGACCGAGCATCTCGTTGTCAACGGAATCGTGCTGGCTGCGGGGGATGCGCTGATGGCAAGCGACGAGAAGCTGCTCAGCTTGGGGCAGGCCGCCCAAGCAGAAGTCCTGCTGTTCGATCTGCCGGATTGATGCCAGTCCTGCCAGAAGCCTTCCCTCCGGCAGTCACAGCGCTCTCATGCCCCGTCAAAATTCATACGCAGCGCCGACGGCCAACATGGTGACGTTGCTCTTTGTCGTGATGTTGGTGGGCGTGAAGTACTCGTAGTTCGGGAAGCGCACCCCGACATAATTCACCAGTTCGCCCCTGACGGACAAATGCTTGATGATCCTGTACGAGAGGCCGCCGCCGAACATCGGCCCGGTACTGTTCGCCGAAACGGTACTGGTGGGACCATCGTAGGTCACGGCGGCATCGAACAACCCGAGCTTGAAGAACAGCTTTGCATCAGGCGTAATGTCGACACCGCCCATGGCGGCCAGGCTCAAGGCGCCGCTTGCATATCTGTACGATGTGAAAACGGTGCTGGGGCCGTTGGTGGCTGCCACCCGCCCCCGGATGAAGCCCAGGCTCGCAAGATTGGCCTCCCATCCGAAGTTGTTCGTCACCCATTGCCCGCCGAAGATCCCGGCCAGGCCGCTACCCGTGTTTTGCGACACGGTCACCGTCGGATATCCAGAATTCACCATCGTCTGGCTGGCTGCGCCCCTCATATCGGGCACAGTAGAGACTCCCACTTCCCCGCCCGCATAGAAACCGTCGGCCGCTGCCAGGGAGATTGCGAGATTTGAAAGAAGCGCCGCTGCGAATATTCTGGCTGTCGTGTTCATTGTGTCTGCTCCCGCAAAGTGGCGAACAGGCTGACCATGTGCAATCGCACCTGCCGGCCTGGCGTTGTCACTCTAGCACTTGGGGGTACGGGAAACAACGGCTGGCAAAGGCAGGCATTGGATGAATCGCAACCGAATGGGTATAGTGTGGACAAAACGGGCCGTTCGCTGATTCGAAGAACACTGCCCGCCTCCATCGACCTCTCGACACGAAAGTTGTGCAGTGAAAAAATTCTTCCTGGTTTTCATACTGATTGCGGTTGGCTGGGCACTGGTCAGCGTAGCCTGGTCGAGCATCTCGATGCACCTGGCGCAATCCGTCTTCCACAACGGCTAGTCAGTTGGGCACCGGGATGAAACATGCGCCTGCCGCCCTGTCACGACATATTGAAGGAGACACGACATGACCGGTTGCTGCTCCCTGCCCGATGGCGGGACCGCCCTTCCAAAGAAGCATCGCTGCCCGGCCAACGGCCTGGAATATGCGGAAGTTTCCGCTCGCACGATTGCGCATCACATCAAAGCTTCGTGGTCCTGGACTCCGACCGCTTCCCGCTATTTCTTCTGCGACGATCCGGCGTGCAATGTGGTGTATTTTGGCGATGACGATTCGACTATCGTCGCGTCGCAATTGCGCACCCGCATTGGAGCGAAGGAAGGGTCGCACGACAGCCTGCTTTGTTATTGCTTCGGCATACGCAATGCAGATTTGCAACGGGATCCCGCCATCAAGGATTTCGTGATCGAGCAGACCAGGGCTGGCCGCTGTTCCTGCGAAACGAGCAATCCTTCCGGGCGCTGCTGCCTGAGGGATTTCCCCAGGGCCGCAGATTCGACCATCACAGCGAGAGGAACAACCAGCGCTGGCATAACGAAAGAGAAATGAGCAGAATGCCACCAGCAACAAGTGACGGGCCGGTTTCCCCAACCTGACGAGAGGTCCCTGAATGAACAGACTGCGTTTGACGATATTGCTGTCGATGCTCACGCTTCCCGCGTGTGCGGCAGATGTGGCGGGGATATTCGACCAGGGAAGCACCCAATTCTCGCTGCTGGCGGGAAGCGGCTATGCTTTCAACAACAGCTACCTGGTACTCGGCGCAGGCACGACCTATTTCGTGGCAGATCGGGTGGGTGTCGGCCTGTCTTACGAGAACTGGTCGGGTGGCAGCCCAGGCATCAACAAGATCTCGCCTTCCGTACAGTACGTCTTCGATCGACGGGCTTCCGTGTGGCCATATATCGGCGGGTTCTATCGCCATTCCATCATCTCGGGGCTGCCCGATATCAATTCGGTCGGCGCGCGTGCGGGCGTCTACTTTGCCGCAGGCCGCAGCAGCGTTGCGGGAGTCGGGCTTGCCTATGAGTCGTACCTGAATTGCCAGACCGCGATTTACAACTCGTGCAGCGAAACCTATCCGGAAATAAGCTTCATTTTCGGATTCTGATGCACCTCCAATCCGGCAGACGGAAACCTTGAGTTCGCTCGCACCACTGGGAACCCGGGGCAGAAAATTTACGCTCGATGCGGAACAAACCGCCCCGGCATTTATCCGGCCCATGATATGAACAATGCTAGACTACGACGGCATTTCGGAGATTCTGGCCTGACGATCAGGGATCTGCAGCATGCAAGACCCCGGAGTCGGCCGCATTTTTTGGGAGTTGCCGCATGGATGCCCCAGCACCGCGCCGAATCTACCGGCTATTCGATTTTGTGCCGCACGCGGTTTCGGCAATTGCCGTCGCCACCGGCGTATTGGTGATCATCGGCTGGATATTCGATCTGTCCCCCTTCAAGAGCGCTCTCCCCGGCCTGGTTGCCATGAAGGCCAATACCGCTGTTGGCTTCATTCTGTCGGGGGTGGCGCTATGGGGTTTCGAGACAGGCATCCCGGGGCGCCCTCTGCGGACCATCGCGCAAGCATGTGCCGGCCTGGTGCTGCTTCTGGGCATCGGCACGCTGGTGGAATACCTGAGCGGCATCGATCTCGGCATAGATCAGTTGCTGATTGAGGAAGTGACCCATCTGCCGGGCGACATTCCCGGCCGGATGGCGCTCAATACAGTCCTCAGCTTTATCGGATTGGGGACAGCCCTGCTGCTGTTGAGCACCGGGCAAGGCGGCCGCGTTGTGCCCATCCACGCGCTGGCCATGGCACCCCTCATCCTGGGCGGCTCATCCGTCATCGGCTACGGCTATGACATCGAGGACTTCCTGCGGGAGAGGCTCAATTACACGCCGATGTCCATACACGCCGCGACAGTTTTCGTGCTGCTTGCGGTCGGGATACTCAACGCGCGCGCCGATTATCCGCTGCGGCGCTTTGCCGCCGGCAACACTCCCGCGGGCGTCATGGTGCGGCGATTGCTGCCGGCAGCAATCGCCTTCACGCTGGCGACAGGGTGGCTGATCCAGCAAGGCTACCGCGCCGGTTATTTCGGCGAAACTTTTCTCCTCGCGCTGTTTACGGCAACAAGCATCGCCGGCCTGGCTGCACTGATTCTGGCAATTGCCGGAAAACTCTATGACACCGCAATGCTGCGGGAACGGGCAGAACAGGCATTGCGCGAAAACGAGGAACAGCTGAATACCATCATCAGCATCCTGCCGACGGGACTCTGGGTGCTCGATGCGGAAGGGAAAGTGACATTCGCCAACCCTGCCGCACAGCGGATCTGGGCGGACGTGCGCTATGTCGAACTCGGACGCCTTGGCGAATACAAGGGCTGGCGGACCGACAACGGAAATCCAATCGGCGCGCATGAGTGGGCCGGCGCGCGGGCGGTCGAAAAAGGCGAGACCTGCATTGAAGAAGAGGTCGAGATCGAGAGTTTCGATGGCGCGCACAAGATCATACTCGACTCTGCCGTGCCGCTGCGCAGGCCCGATGGGAGCATCCGCGGCGCCATCACCATCAACCAGGACATCACCGAGCGCAAGCGCATCGCGGACGAGCTGCGCAGGTCGGCCAAAGAGATCGAGGATTTGTACGATCATGCGCCATGCGGTTATCACTCGCTCGATGAGAACGGAACGTTTACCAGAATCAACCACACCGAGCTGGCGTGGCTGGGCCTGAACCGCGACGAGGTGATCGGCAAATTAAAGTTTTCCGATCTGCTGACATCCTCCAGCCTGCAGACCTTTCAGGAAAACTTTCCTCGCTTCAAGCAAAACGGCTATGTGCACGATCTGGAATTCGAGCTGAAGCGCAAGGACGGCTCGCTGCTCCCGGTTTTGCTGAGCGCAACGGCCATCTATGATGCCTCCGGCCGTTATGTGATGAGCCGCAGCACCTTGTTCGACCTGACCGATCGCAAGAAACTGGAGCGCGAACTGGAGCATCAGGCGCGCACGGACATGCTGACCGGCCTCAATAACCGGCGCCATTTCTTCGAGCTCGCCGAGCAGGAACTCACACGAGCCCGGCGGCATGGCAAACCCTTCTCGCTGCTGATGCTCGACCTGGACAACTTCAAGTCCGTGAACGACACCTACGGGCATCACATCGGCGATATGGCACTGCAAAAATTGAGCGAGGTGGCCACTCGCACATTGCGCGAAATCGATATTCTCGGACGTCTTGGCGGCGAGGAGTTTGCCGGATTGTTGCCGGAAACCACTGGCACACAAGCGCTGGAAGTTGCAGAACGGCTGCGGCAGGCTGTCGAGCGGGCAATTGTCACACTGGAAGACGGCTCCCCCCTCCACGTCACCGTCTCGATCGGGCTGGCCAGTCTTCAAACCGGAGATGCCGATGTGGATACCGTGCTGAAACGTGCCGACGCTGCGCTGTATCAGGCCAAGCATTCGGGACGCAATCGGGTATGCCGCGAAGCAACCGCACCGTCCTGAGCAAGGGTTACCTTGGGCACCAGCAGTGTTATTTGGGTATGATGGTTTCACTCGCAGATATGACAGGCCCCACCTATGCCACAAACGGATAAGCCGGGATTTTTCGGGCTCCACCCCCAGTATCGCCGTGCCATGTTCGGCACGGTCAGAATCCTGCTGACGCTTGCCGGCATTCAACTGATGGCCTGGTTATTGCCCACCTGGCCCGAATTCAAAGGCATCCCCAATTATCTTCCGCTGCACGTCTTCCTGGAGACGGTATCCATTGTGGTCTCCATGATGGTATTCGCCGTCGGCTGGAACCCGAACAAGCAAAAGATATCCGGGAATATCATCCTGCTTGCCTCGGTCTTTTTCTCAGTAGGCGTTCTCGACCTCTCCCACACCGTGTCCTATGGCGGCATGCCCGATTTCATTTCACCCAACGACTCGGAAAAACATCTGAATTTCTGGCTGGCGGCACGCCTGTTTGCATCCCTGGTCCTGCTGGTGGTAGCCATCCGCCCCTGGATGCGGACGATCTCGACCGCCACTCGTTACCTGACCTTCGGCTCATTGTTGACATTGACCCTGGCGATCAACTGGATAGTGATCTATCACCAGGACGCGTTGCCGGATACGTTCATTCCCGGGCAGGGACTCACCGCATTCAAGAGGGATTTCGAGTACCTGCTTATCGCCATCAACATATTCACGGCCGCAATACTGTGGACGAAGATGCGCAAGCCGCAGCCCTTCAATGTCGTGCTGCTATTCGGCGCGGTATGCACCCTGGCGATGAGCGAATTCTACTTCACCCTGTACACCACCATGACCGGCAGCTACAACGTGCTCGGGCATGTATACAAGGTGATCGCCTATCTGTTCATATACCGCGCCATCGTGGTCGAAATCATCGAGGAGCCGTATGCCCTGCTGGAACAGGCCAAGGAAAAGTTCAGCAGCATTTTTGATTCGATCACCGACGGCGTCGAACTGGTTGCAATGGACGGTCACATTGTCGACATGAATCGCGTCGACTATGAACGCATGGGCTATACGAAAGAAGAAGTGGTGGGCAAATCGATCGCCCAGTTAAGCACCCCAGAAAACGCTTCCAAGGTTGGAGCAAGAATCGAGCAGATAGCGAAATCCGGTCATGCCACATTCGAGACTGCCCGCATTTGCAAGGATGGATCCATCATCCCGCTTGAAGTTCACTCCCGCGTCGTCGAGATAGACGGACAGAAAATACTTCTTGGCATTAGCCGCGACATTACCGAACGCAAGCGGCAGGACGCCATGCGCGCGGAGCTTGCCGCCATCGTGGAATCGTCCAGCGACGCAATCATCGGCAAAACGCTGGATGGCATCATCACCAGCTGGAACAAGAGCGCCGAAACGATCTACGGATATTCGGCGGCCGAAATCGTCGGCCAGCCGATTACCCTCCTCGCGCCCCCGTCACGTCATGCCGAGATTTATGACTTTACGGAAAAAATTCGCAATGGCGCCTCCGTCGTCAACTACGAATCGGAAAGAATCCGCAAAGACGGCACCCCGATTCAGATCGCACTCACCCTCTCCCCCATCAAGGATGCTTCCGGCAAGATCACCGGGGTATCCACCATCGCGCGGGATATCACCGAGAAAAAGCGCCTGGAAAATGAAGTACGCCAGGCCAGCATCTATAACCGCAGCCTGATCGAGGCAAGTCTCGATCCGCTGGTGACCATCAGCCCGGAAGGCAAGATCACCGATGTCAACGAGGGGAGCATTAAAGCGACCGGGGTGCGGCGCGAGGAGCTGATCGGCACCGATTTCTCCGACTACTTTACCGAGCCGGAGAAAGCGCGGGCAGGCTACCTGCAGGTCCTTTCCAGAGGATACGTCACAGACTACCCGCTCACGATCCGGCACCGCAATGGCACGCTCACCGACGTGCTGTACAACGCCTCCGTTTACAAAAACGCGGACGGCAAGATTCTCGGGGTATTTGCCGCCGCCCGGGATGTGACCGAACAGAAAGCAGCCCAGGAAGAACTGAGGCGGTACAAGGATCACCTGGAGGAAGTGGTGCAGATGCGCACGGCGGATCTCGTATTGGCGCGCAATGCGGCGGAAGCAGCGAACCGCGCCAAGAGCGTCTTCCTGGCCAACATGAGCCACGAATTGCGCACGCCCTTGAATGCGATTCTCGGATTTTCCAACCTGATGCGCAAGGACGCATTGCTCAGACACGAACAGCGCGAGGACCTCGACATCATCAACCGCAGCGGCGAACATCTGCTGACCCTCATCAACGACGTGCTGGAAATGGCCAAGATCGAAGCCGGCCGTGTCGAGCTGGAAATCGCCCCCATCGATCTCGGCAGCCTGGTGCGGGATGTCACCGACATGATGCATGTACGCGCACAGGAAAAGGGACTGCAGTTGCTGGTCGACCAGTCGTCCGAGTTTCCACGGTATATCAAGGGAGATGCGGCCCGCTTGCGCCAGGTGATGATCAATCTGATAGGCAACGCCGTGAAATTCACCGAGCAAGGCGGCATTACCCTGCGCCTGGGAGTGATCGCCAATACCACGCCGCACCTGCTGATCGAGGTCGAGGACACAGGCATAGGCATTAAACCGGAAGACCAGAAAAAGCTCTTTGAACCATTCGTGCAACTGGGTGAGTCGGCCATGCAGAAAGGAACCGGGCTGGGGCTGACGATCACGCGTCAGTATGTGCAACTGATGGGAGGGACGATCAGTTTCGAAAGCACTCCGGGCAAAGGATCCATCTTCCAGGTGGAATTGCCGCTGGAAAAAATCGAGGCGCACGATGTAGCCATGCCGGAGAGCATGCCCATGCGGGAAGTAACGAGCCTGGCTCCCGGTCAACCTGAATACCGCATTCTGATCGTCGAGGATCAGCTGGAAAACCAGTTGCTGCTGACCCAGCTGATGAAAAGCGTCGGCTTCCCGGTCAAAGTGGCCGAGAATGGCGCGCGCGCGGTGGAAATATTCCAGAGCTGGCAGCCGCACCTGATCTGGATGGACAGGCGCATGCCGGTGATGGATGGCATGGAGGCAACCCGGCGCATCCGCAAATTGCCCGGCGGCAAATCGGTGAAGATCGTCGCCGTCACCGCATCCGCATTCAAGGAACAACGGGAAGAGATGCTCGATTCCGGCATGGACGATTTTGTGCGCAAGCCCTATCGCTTCAGTGAAATATATGAATGCCTGACCAAGCAGCTTGGGGTGAAATATGTCTACGCCGATGCGGCCACCACGGAACCGGCCAGCGAGGTTGCGTTGACGCCGGAAATGCTGGCAGTCCTGCCATCCGAATTGCGCCATGAGCTTCATGATGCACTGGAAAGCCTGGAAGGCGAACGTATCGATGCCGCCATCCGGCAAGTTACTGCCCATGATGCAAAACTGCATGGCCTATTGCATCATCTGGTGGAGAACTATAATTACCCGGCCATCCTTCAGGCACTGCAGGCCAGTCACGGAACCCTCACATGAACCACAAAGGCAAAATACTCGCGGTCGACGATACACCGGCTTCCCTGAAGCTTTTGACCGACCTCTTGAAGGAGGCCGGCTATGAGGTTCGCTCCGCCATCAATGGCGAACTGGCCCTGCATGCCGCATCTCAGAACCCTCCGGAACTGGTATTGCTCGATATCCGCATGCCCGGAATCGACGGATATGAAGTGTGCCGCCGCCTCAAGGCGCACCCCTCGACGCGCGATGTGCCTGTCATCTTTGTCAGCGCCGCGACCGAATCGGATGAGAAAGTGCAGGGATTCCATGTCGGCGCCATAGACTATGTCACCAAGCCTTATCAGCGCGATGAGCTCCTGGCCAGAGTGCATACGCATCTGGAGTTGAATCGTCTGCGCAACCATCTTGAGGAACTGGTTGGCGAACGCACGGCCGAACTAAAAGAAAGCGAGCGGAAGCTCAGAACCAGCCTGATCGATTCCATCACGGCGCTTGCCGCAACCGTGGAAATGCGTGACCCCTACACGGCGGGCCATCAGCGCCGCGTGGCGCAACTGGCCATCGCGATTGCCAAAGAACTGCGCCTTGCGGAAGAGCAGATAGAGGGAATACAGCTGGCCGGCGTGGTGCACGATGTAGGCAAGATCCAAATCCCGGCCGAGATCCTCAGCAAACCGGGGCGGCTCACTCCACTCGAATTCGAACTCATCAAGCAGCATGCCCAGAGCGGATATGAGATTCTGAAATCCATCGATTTCCCCTGGCCGATCGCCCAGATCGTGCTGCAACATCACGAACGGCTCAACGGTTCAGGCTACCCGCAGGCGCTGAAGGGCGACCAGATTCTGCTCGAGGCGAAAATCATCGCGGTAGCCGACGTGGTGGAATCGATGACGTCGCACCGCCCGTATCGACCCGGGCTGGGAATCGACGCGGCACTGCAGGAAATCGCGCTCAACAAAGGCAAGCTTTACGAACCCTCAGCCGTGGACGCCTGCATCAGACTGTTCCAGGAGCAGGGATACGTCCTCCCCAACTGAAATACGATCATGGCAATTGGGCCCATGAGCAAAACCTGCCCTTTCGCTCCCAGTCATCAACTCACGGCACGATTGAAAACAGCCTCGGCTGCTGTTTCCTGTAGCGCTTCAACCGCTGCACGGTCAGCGGGGTGAGTTCCTGCACGGCCACCCATATCTGCAAGGGATGATGCACGTTGCCGGGCAGAATGGATGCCAGCGTGTCCCACGCTGCCCAGTCGATCTCGGGCATGCGCTGGCGCACCTCGAGCGGCAGATCGGCGATAGTCCTGGTCATGCTGCCCAGGCGCTGCAGGACCTGCGCACGAGCCAGCCGGCTGGAGAAGAACTCCGCTTCACTGAGGCCCTCGGTCAGGGTGATGATGTCCAGCCCGAGCTGTTCCAGCAATCCCAGCATCGCGCCCGTCAGCATGATGTCTCCACCTTCAATGCATCGCGCAGCAGCAATGCCACGTGCCGCGCAGATCGATGTGCGCCTTCGCGTATCTGGTGGCGGCAGGAAAAGCCGTTCGCCAGGACGGCGGCATCGGGCGCGCCACGCAGGGCCGGCAGCAGATCGATCTCCGCCATGCGCATCGAGATATCGGCATGTTCGGCTTCCAGGCCGAAGCTGCCGGCCATGCCGCAACAGCTCGCCTCGATGAACTCGAATTCGAACTCCGGAATCAGGCGCAACACCTTGCGCAACGATTTCATCGCACCGACCGCTTTCTGGTGGCAATGTCCGTGTACCAGTGTCCGCCCCGGCGGCAGCGGTTTGAATTCGAGCGTGAAGCGCTTGCGGTCGTGTTCGCGCGCGATGAATTCCTCCAGCAGATAGACCTGCCTGGACAAGGCCGCGGCGTTCTCGCCCAGACCCAGCTTCAGATGGTCGTCGCGCAGGGACAGGATGCATGAAGGTTCCAGCCCGACGATGGGTATCCCGCTTTCCAGCGCAGGAAGCAAGGCGTCTTGCATGCGCCGCGCCTCGTCCCGCGCACGCTCCACCTGCCCCAGCGACAGCCAGCTGCGTCCGCAACACAGGGCGCGCCCGGGATCGTCGTCCGGAGCTGCCTGCAGGGTAAGGACGCGGTAGCCTGCGGCGCTCAACACCCGATATGCCGCTTCGGCAATCTCCGGCTCGAAGTGCATGGCAAAGGTATCGACGAACAGAACCACGTCCTTGCCGCTTGTTTCGGGCACAGCATGCACGGAGGGTGCGCGGTACGGTACAGCCGCCGGCTCCGGCAAGCGGCGCCTTGCCGCGATGCCGAGAACAAATTCGCCCAGTCGCGCCAGCCAGGGTGCGCGATTGCGCCAACCGATCAGGCGGCGCAATGTGCGCCGATGGCGCAGCCAATCGGGCAGGTGCGCCATCAGCCAGTCGCGATGCGCCACTCCCCTCATTGCGTTGACCTGCGCCCGATATTCGATCTTGATGGCAGCCATGTCGACCTGGTTGGCGCATTCGCGCTTGCATCCCTTGCAGCCGACGCAGAGCTCCATCGCCTGCGCCAGTTCATCGCCGGCGAAGGCTTCTGCCCCCAGCTCTCCGTTCAATGCGGCTTTCATCACCTTCACCCTGCCACCGGGCGAATGCGCTGCATCGCCGGTGACGCGAAAGCTCGGACACATCACGCCCTTGGAGGCGCGCTGGCACAACCTGTCATTGATGCAAACCGCCACGGCCCTGGCGAGATCGCCTCCCGCGGCGGGGATGCCGGCATAGGCATCGCCTTGCCCTGCGGTTTGGTAAGCAGACCAGTCGAGATGATGTTTCATGGCGGGAGTACAGGCAAATACAGTGCCAGCCGCGCTTCTGCCCCGCGGCAGCGCGCTAACCCGCTGAGCCGGTATGCGATTGGCCGCTCAACCTGCCTACCCCGGTAACGGCCGCATGAGGATTTTGTCGCCTTCGCCACAAGCGGGTGCCGCTGTCGTGTGCCATTTACAACAGCGGTGCATGACATTCGCACACGATGCATATAAAACAACCGGTTAACTGGCATAAA
>JAJZUH010000168.1 GCA_021847165.1 Pseudomonadota bacterium | reverse complement strand
CCATCTCAAGCTGTTGTTGTCCGAACAGCCGCGTTCCGCCGCACTGCATTTCGCCCTCGGCAACTACTATGCCGAACAGTCGGGATGGGGCGATGCGCAGCAGTCCTATTTCAACGCACACACGCTGGAACCGGCCAATGCGGAATTCACTTTCAACCTGGCGGTCAGCCTGGATCATCTGGGACAGCGCAAGCTCGCTGCGCAGTACTATCAGCAGGCATTGCAGCTCGACGTTTCCGGTCGCTCCGGTTTCGACCATGCACAGGCACAACAACGCCTGAATGAGTTGACGGCCGCAAAATAGGGAAGACGATGGCTGCACCGCAACAACAGACCCAGCAGCCCATCGGGCACCTGCTGATAGCGAAGGGAGTGATCAGCGAAGATCAGCTTCGCATCGCCACCCAGGAACAGAACAAAACGCCGCAACCGCTGGGGCGCCTGCTGGTACGCCTCGGCTTCCTTTCCGAAGCGACCATACGCGACGTGCTGTCCGAGAATCTGGGGCAGGAAAGCGTCGACCTCACCAATGTCCTCGTCGATCCTGCGGCTATCGGCCTGGTACCCAAGGAAATCGCCCGCCGCTACATCCTGCTGCCCCTGTCCGTCGACGCAACCAACAAGATCCTGACCATCGCGATCGCCGACCCGGACAACATCATCGCGCTCGACCAGGTGCGCGCGCTGCTGCGCGACGAATACCGCCTCGTCACCCAGTTAGCAAGCGAATCGGACATCCTGCGCTCCATCGACCAGTACTACGGCTTCGAGCTCTCCATCGACGGCATCCTGCACGAGATCGAACCGGGCGAGATGGATCACCAGAACCTGCAGCAGGGCGTGAACGAGTTCAGCCAGCCGGTGGTCCGCCTGATCGACGCGCTGCTCACCGAAGCCGTCCAGATGGGGGCCTCGGACATCCACTTCGAACCGGAAAGCAGCTTCCTGCGCATCCGCTATCGCGTCGACGGCGTGCTGCGCCAGGTGCGCAGCCTGCACAAGAGTTTCTGGCCGGCAATGGTCGTGCGCCTGAAAGTGATGAGCGGCATGAACATCGCCGAGACGCGCGCGCCGCAGGACGGCCGCATCTCGCTGCGGCTGTCCGGACGTCCCATCGATTTCCGCGTCGCATCGCACCCCACCTCCTACGGCGAGAACCTGGTACTGCGTATCCTCGACCGGCAGAAAGGCATCGTGCCGATCAACCAGATCGGACTGGATGAAGCGGCCCTGAACACGCTCAAGGCCATCGTCGCCAAACCCGAAGGCATCGTGCTGGTCACCGGCCCCACCGGCAGCGGCAAGACCACCACGCTGTATTCGGTGCTGAACCACGTCAACACCGAGTCGGTGAACATCATGACGCTGGAGGACCCGGTGGAATATCCCATCCCGCTGATCCGCCAGAGCTCGGTGAACGAAGCGGCGAAACTGGATTTCGTCAGCGGTATCCGCTCCCTGATGCGCCAGGACCCCGATATCATCCTGGTCGGCGAGATCCGCGACCAGCCGACCGCCGAAATGGCGTTCCGCGCCGCCATGACGGGCCACCAGGTATATTCGACACTGCACACCAACTCGTCCATCGGCGCGATCCCGCGCCTGCTCGACATCGGCATCCTGCCCGACATCATGGCAGGCAACATCATCGGCATCATCGCCCAGCGCCTGGTGCGCGTGCTGTGCAAGCATTGCAAATACCCGTACCACCCGGACCACGCCGAATGCAAGATGCTCGGCGTGCGCCACGACGAGAACATCACCATCTATCGCGCTGCCGGCTGCGACATCTGCCAGCACCAGGGTTATACCGGACGCCAGGCGATCATGGAGATACTCAGGATGGACAGCGACATAGACGACCTGATCGCGCGCCGCGCCAGCATTCGTGACCTGAAAAACGCCGCGCTGGAACGCGGCTTCCGTCCGCTGGCCCAGGACGGCATCCGGCGCATCCTGCAAGGCGTGACCTCCATTGCCGAAGTGGCGCGCGTGGTCGACCTGAGCGACCGGATGTAACCCGGATCATGGCGCTCTACTCCTACAAGGCCATCGACAGCAACGGCAAATCCGCCAAGGGTTTGCAGGATGCCGCCAACCTGATCGACCTCGAGCAGCGCCTGAAGCGCGCAGGGCTGGACCTGATCAGCGGCAAGGAAGAAGAGAACAAGGTCAGCTTTGGCAGCAGCAGAATCAAGCGCGCCGACCTCATCACCTTCTTTTTCAACCTCAACCAGCTGGTCCGCGCCGGCGTGCCGCTGCTGGAATGCCTGGCCGACCTGCGCGACACCATGGAAGAAGCCACTTTCCGCGAGATCATCGCCAACATGGTCGAATCCATCGAGAGCGGCAAGAAACTCTCGCAGGCCATGGCGGAACACCCCAACGCCTTCGACAAGATCACCGTCAGCCTGACGCGCGCCGGCGAGGACAGCGGACGCCTGGTCGACGTGTTCAACCATCTGGCCGAATCGCTCAAATGGCAGGACGAGATGGCTTCGCAGACCAAGAACATGATGATCTATCCCGCCTTCGTCGGCACTGTGGTGCTCGCCATCACCTTCTTCCTGATGATCTACCTGGTGCCGCAACTGGTCGGCTTCATCAAGGGCATGGGCCAGGACATCCCGATCCAGACGCGCATGCTGCTGGCGACCTCCGCCTTCTTCGTCAACTTCTGGTACGTCATCCTGCTGACGCCGCCGGTGCTGTTCGGAATCTACAAGGCGGCCCTCATCACCAATCCCGGCCTGCAATACCATCTGGACAACCTCAAGCTGCACATCTGGCCGACGGGGCCCATCCTGCGCAAGATCATCCTGGCGCGCTTCGCCAACACCTTTGCCATGATGTACAGTTCGGGCATCACCATCCTCGATTGCATCGCCAATTCGCGCGACCTGGTCAACAACCAGGTGATCGCGCAAAGCCTGCAGAACGTGATGCGGGAGATCGAGGCCGGCAAGAATCTGACACAGAGCTTCCAGCAGACCGGCATTTTCCCGCCGCTGGTGGTGCGCATGCTGAAAGTGGGCGAAGCCACCGGCCAGCTCGACCAGGCGCTGCTCAATGTCAGCTACTTTTACGACCGCGACGTGAAAGACTCGATCAAGAAGGTGCAAGTGATGATCGAACCGACCATGACCATTATCCTCGGCGCTTTGCTGGGATGGGTTATGCTGTCGGTGCTCTCGCCCATCTACGACATCATCAGCAAGGTGAAAATCTAAATGGCCCGCACCCTGCTCTTCCTCAGCGCCGACTCCTTCCACGCCTCCATCTGGCAGGGCGGCAAGCTCGGCGCACCGCAATATTTCGCCAACAATGCCAACGGCCGCGAAGATTTCTCCAATTTCCTGAAAGCGCATCCCGACCCCGCCTACCTGCTCGTCGATGTGATCGAAGAGGATTTCCGGCTGGAGGTCGTGCCGCACCTGTCCGGGTCAGCCCGCAAGAGCCTGCTGGAACGCAAGTTCGAGCAGTTCTACCGCGGCACCCAGTTCCATCAGGCCACCCTGCTGCAACGCCAGGCCGAAGGGCGCCGCGACGACGAGATGCTGTTCTCGGCCCTGACCAACCCGCAGCGCATCTCGCCCTGGCTGGACGCCCTGCAGGCGAACCATATCCCGCTGATCGGCATCTATTCGCTGCCCAACATCAGCGCCCCGCTGATCAAGGGCATCCCCTCGGACCACGTGCTGCTGCTCTCGTGGGAAAAGGACGCCGGCCTGCGGCAAACCTATTTCAATG